>CAURMH010000027.1:0-21348 GCA_963525745.1 uncultured Pasteurellaceae bacterium
TCCTAGACCGTATCGCCACTCACATTTTGGATTATGGCGATGAAGGCAAAGTCACCTTCTACGAAGGTAACTTCTCCGATTATGAAGAATGGAAGAAGAAAACCCTCGGCGTCGATGCCGTTCAACCGCATCGCATGAAATATAAACGTATTGCGAAATAAATAAGCAATTAATTAAAAAAACCAAAGTGCGGTCAATTTGCACCGCACTTTTAGGAGTAATAATGTTAGTTTATTTACATATTTTTTGTGCATTTTTAAGTCTGGGACTATTACTTACCCGTGGTGGAATGCAGCTAAGCGGCAAAAACTGGCGGACAATAAAACTACTCAAAATTCTACCGCACTTAACCGATACCTTGCTTATTATAAGCGGTTTAACTCTTCTCCTTGTTTTCGGCTATCAACTTGAAAACCGCATTATTATGAAAATAGTGATGTTACTGTTTTATGTTTTCTTCTCGGCGAAATATTTTAGCCGAAAAGCAGATAAACCGAAGGTCATTTTCTTTATTTTAGCCATAATAAGCTTTTTGGGCGCAATTTTCTTTGCCTATTTGCCCTATTTCAGCAATTTTTAATTGCGTCTAAAAATAATAGCGCCAAATAAACGCCGAAACTAAAATAATGAGCATAATCAGAATTTGGAGAAGGCGTTTTTTTGTTAATTTTTCAGCGAACATGCTTACTCCTTAAAAATTATCTATTAAATTTTAATTCTATCTTTTTGAATTAATAATTTAGTGGTAAACTTATTGAGCTAGATCAATTTTATATCATTTTTAGGAAAGTGTGGGGATTCAATGAAGAATTTAGTTGCAGAAACAAAAGCAGGACGCAGAATTCAATCCGGCGGCTGTGCAATTCATTGTCAGGACTGCAGTATCAGTCAGCTTTGCATTCCATTTACGCTAAATGAAAGCGAACTTGACCAACTGGATAATATTATTGAACGTAAAAAGCCTATTCAAAAATCCCAACTCTTATTTAAAGCCGGTGATAACCTAAATTCAATTTATGCCATCCGTTCAGGCACCATCAAATCCTATACCATTGACGAATCCGGAGAAGAACAAATTACCTCCTTCCATCTGCCCGGTGATTTAGTCGGATTCAATGCGCTCAATAACATGAAACACCCAAGTTTTGCACAGGCGCTTGAAACTGCCATGGTTTGTGAAATTCCATTTGATATTCTCGATGATTTAGCGGGGAAAATGCCTAAATTACGCCAACAAATCATTCGTTTAATGAGTAGCGAAATTAAGGGAGATCAAGAAATGATTCTGCTCTTATCAAAAATGAATGCCGAAGAACGCCTCGCCGCCTTTATCCATAATTTATCAAAACGTTACTCCGCTCGAGGTTTTTCTGCGAAAGAATTTCGTTTAACAATGACGCGCAGCGATATTGGAAATTATCTGGGCTTGACGGTGGAAACGATTAGTCGCCTTTTAGGACGCTTTCAAAAATTAAATATCCTTTCCGTACAAGGCAAATATATTGCCATTAATGATCTTGAAGCCTTAATCAATTTAACCGGCGTCAACAAAACAAGAATAACCATGGTGGAATAATCTTATTAAAGCGTGTCATTACACGCTTTTTTATTATAAATTTCCACGTTCCCGCTTGTACTCTTTAACAATATTCTCTATTCTAACTCTATTCTTGTTTTACGGAGATATGTATGAAATTCAAAAATATTCTTGTGGTTTTAAATCCAGAAAATGAAAAACAATATGCCCTAGCACGCGCCGTTCGCCTTATCAAAGAACAAAAAAACGAAACGAAAGTAAAAATAACCGCACTTTTGACCGTTTATGATCTTTCTTACGAAATGTCCGCCTTGCTTTCTTCCGATGAACGTCAGGAAATGCACAAATCGGCCATTGAACAGCAGCGGCAAGCGGTAAACTATTACTTGGATAAATATGCCGATCCGGAAATCGAATTTAATGCTCAAATTGTTTGGAACAATAATGAAGCGGAAGCTATTCGTGAAGAAATAGAGAAAAACAAGTACGATTTGGTCGTTAAATATACAAAAGCCGAAGAAAGCCTTTCTTCACTGATTTTTACGCCGATTGACTGGCAGTTATTACGGAAATCAACCGTTCCTGTGCTAATGGTGCGTGACGGAGATTGGAAACATCAGCGCCGTATTTTAATCGCCGTCAATGTTTCTGGCGAGCAAGAAGTGCAGGATCAGTTTAATCGCGAATTAGTGGAAACCGGCATGGAATTAGCCGAAAAGCTAAACCGTGGGAATGTACATTTAGTGGCGGCCTACCCGGCGGCACCGATTAACGTCGCGCTTGATTTACCCAAATTCAGCCTGTCAAATTACGATCAAACTATTCGTGGGCAACATTTGCTCAACATGAAAGCATTGCGTCAGGAATTTGGCATTAATGAAGATCACACGCACGTTCTAGAAGGTTTTCCTGAAGATGTCATTCCGAAAGTGGCGAAAGAAATTGAAGCCGAACTGGTTATTCTTGGTACGGTAGGCAGAACCGGTCTGTCCGCCGCCCTACTTGGCAATACAGCAGAACATGTGATCAGTAAACTAAACTGCAATCTACTCGCCGTTAAACCCTCCGGACAATAAATAAAGGAGTCTGTACCGGATAACGCTATTTAGGTTAAAATACCAGAGTAAGAGAAGGTCGCTTAAATCAGTATAAACATACACGTTATTCCTTTTGCATTATAAAACAAGGGGCAGCCTAGCTATCTAGTACTGCCCCGCCTTGGAAATATTAAGGACTATTTCATTGCATTCGGTTTATGGAATAACGTGAAGGCGATAAAGAAGAAGCCTAAGAAACAAGACACGATTAATGCATAGAAACCGCCGTCCCAGCCAAATAAATCTACTAATTTACCCATCACATAACCTGCACTTGCAGAACCTAATAAGTAACCGAATAAGCCGGTTAAACCTGTCGCCGTACCCGTTGCTACACGTGGTACTAAGTCCGCCGCTTGTAAGCCGATCATCATTACCGGGCCATAGATTAAGAAGCCAATAGCAACGAGACAGATGTTGTCCACTAACGGATTGCCTGCCGGGTTTTTCCAGTACACGATAATCGCGATTAATACACCGGTTAAGAACATCAACATTGGTGGTGCGCGGTGACCTTTAAACACTTTATCACTTAAATAACCACTGGTCAGCATGCCAAAGATGCCCGCATATTCATATAAGAAATACGCCCAACTTTGTTTATCCACGGAGAAGTGTTTCACTTCTTTTAAGTAAGTCGGCGCCCAGTCGATAATACCGTAACGGATAAAATACACAAACACGTTCGCGATGGCAATCGCCCACAAGAATTTGTTGTTGATGATGTATTTCATGAAAATATCTTTAGATGAAAGGGTGTGTGCCGATTCAACGTGTTGCACCACTTTTTCGCCTTTCCATTCATCAACCGGCGGTAAACCTTGGGATTCCGGTGTATCGCGCATTAAGTAGAACATAATAAACGCTAATACGATAGCGATAAGTGCCGGCAAATAGAATAAAGATTGCCATGTGCCGAAGATCGCAAGACCTAAAATCGCCAACGGACCGATTAAGCCACCACCGAGGTTGTGTGAGACATTCCACCAGCTCCACCACACGCCACGTTCAGACACCGAGAACCAGTTAGTCATAGTTTTCGCACCCGGTGGGTAACCCATCCCTTGGAACCAACCGTTGAACGCCGCAAGTACGATCATAATTGGAATGGAAGAAAGCACCCCCGGTACCAAACCGAAGATTAAGCTTACAATCGCCGAACCTAATAAACCGATGGTAATGAAATATTTAGGGTTACTACGGTCAGAAACATTACCCATAATGAACTTACTAAAGCCGTAAGCAAGAGACAGCGCAACACCTACGATACCTAAATCAGCTTTAGTAAAGCCATATTCCTCAATTAAGTAAGGGATTGCGAGAGAGAAATTTTTGCGGATAAGATAATAAGCCGCATACCCGATAAATACACCGGCAAACACTTGCCAACGTAATTTTTTATATTCAGCATCTGTTCTAGCACTATCAATTCTTGGAGCAGGTGCTGAGGCTTTTAAAAATGAAAACATAGTAACCCTCCATTACAACTATAAATCTATGAGGGTTTTGTGCCGAATCATGTGCACGGAGGTGCAATGTATCAATGAATGTGTCGTGAATAAAGCAATAAAATAGTAAAAATAAAAATAATTTATTTTAAGTCAAAAAATGGTGCATTTATGATCATTTTTTGCTCCTATTGTTGCATAAAGTGTGAGGTTTTATAGCGATTAGGGGATCATTCGGTTAAATTTTATCAAAATGTAGTTAAACAAAGCCCCCTAAATAAAATGAATAAGTGCGGTCGAAAACAGCGATGAATCAAAACTCATGCAAAATCGACCGCACTTTTCCCTAACTTTATTACCTAATTTTCATTATGAATTTCAAGATAAGACGCATCGGCGGCTCGTTTTTTCTTTGCTTTATCATTACGCTGATTTTCAATATTAGCCAAATATTCTTCCGTAATATCGCCGGTGACATATTCCCCTGTAAATACGGAGCAATCAAACGCCTCAATTGCCGGATTCTCTTCCCGTACGGATTTAATTAAATCGCTCAAATCCTGAAAAATCAATCGATCCACGCCGATGAGTTTGGCGATTTCCGTCACATCCCGACCATAGGCAATAAGCTCATGTTTACTCGGCATATCAATACCATACACATTGGGGTAGCGAATTTCCGGCGCGGCGGAAGCAAAATAGATTTTTTTCGCCCCGGCGGCCCTCGCCATATCGACGATTTGCTCTGAAGTTGTGCCGCGTACAATGGAATCATCTACCAATAAAACATTCTTCCCTTTAAATTCCGATGCAATCGTATTTAATTTACGACGTACGGAACTAATTCGTTGCGCCTGCCCCGGCATAATGAATGTCCGTCCCACATAGCGATTTTTTACAAAACCTTGACGATAAGGTTTATTCAATACCCGAGCAATTTGTAAAGCAATGTCCGTCGAGGTTTCCGGAATCGGAATAACCACATCAATATTATCCAGATCGTCTTTCCATTCACGTGCAATTTTTTCCCCCAAACGCTCGCCCATATGCACTCTTGAAGCATAAACGGAAACGCCGTTCATCGTCGAATCGGGACGGGCAAAATAAACATATTCAAAAATACAAGGGCTTAATCTGTGTTTGTCGGCACATTGTTGAGAGAATAATTGTCCGTCAAAGGTGACATAAACGGCTTCGCCCGGTTCAATATCTCTGACGAATTCAAACCCTGCCACATCCAACGCAATACTCTCGGAGGCGAACATATATTCGGTGAAATGATTGTCTATCCGTTTTCCTAGAACCAACGGACGAATGCCATTCGGATCGCGAAAAGCGACCATCCCGTGTCCGATAATCATGGCTATGCAGGCGTAAGCCCCACGAATATCACGATGAGTTTGTGCAATCGCCTGAAAAATATCCTGCGGCGTTAATTGATATTTTTTTATTTCATCCAAATGATTCGCCAAAATATTGAGCAATAACTCGGAATCGGAATTGGTATTGACATGACGGCGGGCAATATGGAAAAGTTTTTCTTTCAATATTGTCGAATTTGTCAAATTACCGTTATGCACTAAACTTATTCCATAAGGCGAATTGACGTAAAAGGGCTGAGCTTCAGAAACACTGGAACTTCCGGCAGTCGGATAACGCACATGACCGATTCCCGCATTCCCTTGTAGGCGCATCATATGAACCTGCTGAAACACATCACTAACAAGCCCGTTTGCTTTACGCAGACGAAAACGACTCTCATCATCAACCGTTACAATGCCCGCTGCATCCTGTCCCCGATGTTGTAACAATGTTAACGCGGCATAAATCATTTCATTAACCGGGTTTTGACTGACAATACCGACAATACCACACATATTCGCGCTTATCCTTATTTTAGTTTAATGTTGAATTTAAAAAACTTGATCCTGCTTGTATTTGCTGGAAAAACCACTGAATAATAAAGCCGAAGTGCGGTATTAATTGAGAATCTTTCCACCATTCGGTCTGCTCAAAATTCGTAAACGTATCCAGAAAAAACAAGATTGCCGCCACAATCAAAACGCCCCGTAATAATCCGAAAGCCGCGCCAAGAACGCGATCAGTTCCTGTTAACCCGGTTTTATCCACTAATTGAGCAATAATATAATTTAATACCGCCCCGACGATTAACGTGAGCACAAATAAAATACCGATGGCCGTGCCATTGCGTAAATAAGGCGAATCAATTTGCGTTAAATACGTTGCAAGATAAGGGTAAAACTGACTTGCTACAATAAAAGCCACAACCCAACTTGCCAATGACATCACTTCCCGAACAAAGCCACGTAATAAACTGACAATAATAGAGAATGAAATCATCCCGATAATAATATAGTCAATCATGCGATATCCTTACGAACAAAGATAGGGTGAACATTCACCCTATCATCTCTTCCTAATAAAATAAGGCGGCCATTCTACTAAAATTCCACTCAAAAGGAAAACGATTGCGTTAAATATCCTGCCAAAAATTTCGATCTGATTTTTGCTGAGCTTTACGTAGTATCTCCGCTAAATCTTGGTAAGTCGGTTTATTGGTAGGGAAAGAAATAAACTCTGCCTGGAAACGGGTGTAAATTTCCCGAAATTTGACCGCACTTTTCGCATCAAGCGGCATTTGAGCCCGCTTACCAAGCCAATAAAGCCCCTGAAAAGGAAGCAAGAGGGCAAAAAGTGCGGTCAAAATTGCGAGAGAAAAAGCCGCAATGTCGTGTTTGGCATAAATTTGTTGCCACACCACGGCAAACACGGCAACAAAAGGCATAAATTTTTGAGCGAATTGCGTTGCGCGAATGACCCTGTTTTCTGGAAAAATCATACCGAGCTTAGATTCTAACGGCCAAGTGTTCAAATACCGTTGCCCCTGTTTAAAAATAGATAAAAACGCCATAAAAAACCTCTGTAAAGGCCTTTCATCATACTCTCTCTATAAAAAACAGGCAAAATTTTCCGCGTTCCGCGAACGAAAATCATCATGTAAAGCAATGCTTGAGATTTATCAAATCACTTTATATTTTTGGCTTTCAATTAATCCTATTTATTCCTTTTAAGGCTTAAAACGTGTATGCTATGTGGATATTAAACTCATTCAAATAATGCGAATGAATTCCTTTTAACTTCAACCAACGCAAATAGGTTTATTATGTCAAAACTTGTTCTTATACTTAATTGTGGTAGTTCATCATTAAAATTTGCCGTACTGGATCCGGTGACCGGGGATGAAAAATTGTCCGGCCTGGCCGAAGCGTTCTTTCTACCGGAAGCCCGTATCAAATGGAAATTACATGGTGAAAAAGGGATGAAAGATTTAGGTAACGGTGCATCACACAGCGAAGCACTTTCATTTATCGCCAATGAATTACTCTCCGATGAATTAAAAGCCGATATTGGTTCTATCGGCCATCGCATTGTACACGGTGGAGAAAAATTTACTTCGTCGGTGGTCATTAATGATGAGGTTGTAAAAGGAATTGAAGACGCTATTCAATTTGCGCCGTTGCATAACCCGGCACATTTAATCGGTATCCGCGAAGCATTCCGCATTTTCCCGGCATTAAAAAATAAAAATGTTGCGGTTTTTGACACCGCTTTCCATCAAACCATGCCGGAAGAAGCCTATCTTTACGCGCTGCCTTACGATTTATATACGGAGCACGCTATTCGCCGCTACGGTGCCCATGGTACCAGCCACTTGTTCATCACTCATCAGCTCGCTGAACGTGTCGGCAAACCGGTTAATAAAGTTAACGCCATTATCTGTCACTTAGGTAATGGCGGCTCCGTTTCCGTCGTGCGCCATGGAAAATGCATCGATACCTCCATGGGATTAACCCCTTTAGAAGGATTAGTGATGGGAACCCGTTGTGGCGATATTGATCCGGCAATTATTTTCTTCTTGTATAAAAATCTCGGTATGTCTATGGAAGAAATCGAAACTACTTTAGTAAAAAAATCTGGGCTCCTCGGCTTAACGCAAGTCACCAGTGACTGCCGTTACGCAGAAGATAATTATGACAAAGAAGAATCGGCGAAACGCGCATTAGACGTTTACAGTTACCGTTTGGCAAAATATATCGGTGCTTACATGGGAATTTTAGGCGACGAATATTTAGACGGTATCGCATTCACCGGCGGAATCGGCGAAAACTCGGCTCATGTTCGCGAATTAACATTAAATCATTTAAAACTCTTTGGCATTAAACTCGATCAAGAACGTAATTTGACCGCACGTTTCGGTAAAGAAGGGGTGATTACGACCGATGATTCTGCGTTTAAAGCCATGGTTATTCCAACTAATGAAGAATTAGTTATTGCCCAAGATACTGCTCGCTTAGCGGGTTAATGACACAAACCTGTCGCTAAACCGACAGGTTTTTTATCTGAACTATATAGGACATTTAAGAGAAATTATTATGACAAAAACCGTGATTCTTATTCCGACCGGTCAGCGGGCCAATCTTAACGAAGCGCTCACCATCGCAAAATCTACGGGCGCTACGATTTTTACAGCGATTGAAAATCTCACCGAAGCACAACAACTTATCGCCAATAATCAAAAAGAGGTCTTACTGGAAGAAATCGTTGCCCGTTTCCAAGCGCTTCAGGCGCAAACCGTTGTCGTCACAGGCATTTCCCCCTCTGAGGAAACACCGTTTGCCAATAATTTGAACTATGCTATCGCACAAACTTTGGATGCCCAAATTATATTGATCGGCAATCATGATGGGGCGATTTTAACCGATGCCGCCGCCTCCAGTTTCGGAGGAATAAAAAATCCGGATATTATCGGCGTCTTTAATGCGCAATCCCATTATCTTACACAACTCAGCGCCGAAACATTGGCTTCAACAGTGGCTCAACCGTTAAATCGCCCATCACGCATGTCACCGGCTGTTTTTCGCTTTAAATTGACCGCACTTGCCCGTCAGGCAGGAAAAACTATCGTGCTACCGGAAGGCGATGAACCGCGCACAGTCAAGGCCGCTGCTATTTGTGCCGAACGCGGCATTGCAAAATCCGTTTTATTGGCCGATCCTGCCGCTGTAAAAAAAGTTGCCGCCGAACAAGGCGTCACCTTGGGTAGCGGAGTTTCGATTATTAATCCTAACGAAGTACGCGAACAATATGTCGCCCGCTTGGTCGAATTACGCAAATCCAAAGGCTTAACCGAAGAACAAGCACGCGCACAATTAGAAGACACCGTTGTACTCGGTACCATGATGTTAGAGGCGGGAGAAGTGGACGGACTGGTATCCGGTGCCATTCATACAACAGCCAATACAATTCGCCCACCAATGCAGATTATTAAAACCGCACCGAGTAGTTCCATTATTTCTTCTGTCTTTTTCATGCTACTGCCTGATCAAGTGCTGGTTTATGGCGACTGTGCAGTAAACCCTGAACCAACGGCAGAACAGTTAGCAGAAATCGCGATTCAATCTGCAGAATCCGCTAAAGCCTTCGGATTAGCACCTAAGGTCGCCATGCTATCCTACTCAACCGGCAGCTCAGGCGCCGGCCAATCGGTAGAAAAAGTCAAAGAAGCGACACGTTTGGCGCAAGAAAAACGCCCGGATCTTCTGATTGACGGCCCATTACAATATGACGCCGCCGTTATGGCCGATGTCGCCGCCTCAAAGGCCCCTCACTCAAAAGTTGCCGGACAAGCCAATGTCTTTATTTTCCCGGATATTAATGCAGGCAACATCGGTTATAAAGCCGTTCAACGTTCAGCCGATTTAATCGCCGTCGGCCCGATGTTACAAGGTATGCGCAAACCGGTTAACGATCTCTCGCGCGGTGCGCTGGTAGACGACATCGTTTATACCATTGCCCTAACGGCGATTCAAGCGGCACAATAATAATTTATACCTAACAAAATAAAAATGGCGCTATTATTGCGCCGTTTTTTTTACACTCTTACACGAAAAAATACGTTAAAAAAATAAGAAATTTTCTAACCGTATTTTTAGACAACCAGAAACATACTGCAAATTTATTTCACTTTTTCACAGCCTAAATCCAGTCCGAGGGCACTATTCATAAACTCGCCTTAAATTTTCATTAGGCGACCGTGTATTAGCGTATATTCTAATCGCACCTAAATACCAACACTTAGTGCGTCAAAATTCTGAATTCTGGGTGGCGTCCGGCTATAATTTCAACCTCGGTTGGCGCGGAGCCGAATTTAATACGGGTTCGGTGCAACAACTACTAAAAGGGGGCGTTTCTTTCTCAACCCCTCCGGGAAAGGTAATTCAACCCGAAGCCGCACCAAATCAGCGCTTTTTATTACAAGTCAAAAAACCGGAAATGGCGCAGACCTGGAATTCCGGCGAACTAAACTAAAGAAAAATTGACCGCACTTTAAGTGGCTGAGCCTAACAACTCAGCCAGCACCTTTGGTGCCCCATCGCCGGCGTTCGTCACCACAACATTCACCGATCGACGAATAAATCCGACATTCGGATTGGGATCAATTAAATAAATTTTTGCCCGACTCGGCGCTTCATTGACTAATCCATTTGCCGGATAAACTTGCAATGATGTACCGATGACAATCACGATATCCGCTTTTTTCACCAGTTCTTCAGCTTTCGGCACTAATGCCCGCGCCGGTCAACACGACGCAAATTTTGATTAAGCAAGGCTTTAACCCCACCTTGTTCTGCGGCTTGTTGATAGCCGATAAAAAGTATCACGACTCATACCCATAATTTTACAGGCTTGCGAGATGTTACCTAACTCTTCGGCTAAATTAAGTAAACCGGTCTTGTGTTTAATGAGAGGGCTGTAAGTAATAAAACATGAGCGTTTCCTTTTTTGTTTAGATTGATTTTGACACTCATATTCTAAACGGGAAACTCTCACTTTTTATTGTAATTTGTCAGATTAAGTCTGATCTTCTACACATAAACTTGAATCATCTGCCAACGATAGCAATCTATAAATAAGCAAATCGCCCTCAATGCCTTACATCATTTTGAGGATAAATCAACGTAGCTTCCACTCCCTGATTATACCGAAACACAAAATCTGTAGTTTCAATCATCATTTTTCTCCACCAAAGTAATCCCCCCACATTCAAATTTTTGTGACGAGACAAAATCAACCGCTTATAAAGTGGAGAAAAGGCATCTTTACCAAAGTAATTCTAAATCCATTCCAATTTATCTCACCACGCTGAAGGATTATCCCAAGGCGAAGTGGAAAGCACATAGAGATCGTATTTTTTCGCTAATACATCTACTGCTTCTAACGCCCCTTCTATCGGCTTCATCAAGGCAAAAATTCCTTCTACCTCACCATAACGTTCCACATATTCTTGCAACGTTTTTTCATCTAATTAAGTAATACCAGACGGGAAGTCCACCAATACATTGTCCATATCTAAATAAAGGATCTTTTTCATAAACACTTCGTATTGTTTTCTTGATATGAATAGAATAAGGAAGGGCGCGACATTTTGTGTCGTATGAATTTATTGAACAGCCGAGAAATTCTCAGGAGTTGAAACGTTATCCGCTTTCAACTTGTAAGAAATATTTACAAGTTAATAAATACAATATTGGAACAATCTGGAATTTCCGGATTGTTCCAATAAACGTAAAATTCAATATAATCGGCATTTTATCCTATTTTGAACTTATAAGAAATTCTTAGTGGTTAAAATTACAGCTAAATAATCTTTAAATATTGTCATAAATAAAAAAGATCTGGGAAAGTCCCAGATCTTAATGTTACTTTATAAGTTTCTCATAAAAAAACCTTTAAATAGAGAAATCATCTGTTTTTCTCTATTTTCAATATCCTCTTTACCCCAATCATCTTTTCCATATTGACTAAGTTGTTGAACTTCATAAATTTTAGATGTTCTATACTTTTCTTTCTTTTTCCCAAAGTAACCATTACCAGCTTGAATGTTTAATCTATTTTCAAATGGAATTTTATTACCTAATCTCTCTAAATAAGCCTCTGCTTCTTCAGCAGACCAACCATTGTAGTTAGTATTTTGCCATTTCTTAGGAAAAATATGTTCAATATCAAATGTATCCGCTACTAATCCTTTTTGTTTATCTCCAGAATTCAAATAAGAATGAAGTAAAACCAAAGCTCTAGTTAATTTAGAATTATTAAATAAATAAACCCTTTCAAGAACCTTATCTATATTATTAAATTTTAAGTTCTCACCTTTTATTTCATTTGAATAAATGAAAAGACAGAACTTAAAAATATCTGTTTTTATAGCATTTACTGTTGGATTTTCAATAAATTTACAAAATAAGAATGCCACCAATTTCTCTAATAAAATAAGAAGTTCTCGATTAAAATCGGATTTATCTTTTTTTGCAAAAAAGAAAACCGTTACTACATATTTCCAATAATCATTAGGATAATAACTCAAACATTGAAGATATTTTCTACACTCTAAATCAATATAGCCTTTATCATCTTTCTTCAATGATAAATCTACATTTTTTATTTCTTTCCAAAACTTAGCTAATTCAATTAAATCATCCAATTCAACATCTTTAAGGTAATTTTTTAAATAAAATCTTCTTAATGCAATCTCTTTATCCGTATTTTCATTCTCGGCTCGGATAACATGAGTATAATATCTAAATATATCATCTATGCTCAGACCTGTCACTTTACAGATCTCAGAAAATTCTTTCCACTTATTAACAAACTCCTGTCTTTTTTCTGAGTCTATATTTTTATACATTTGAGCTTTAAAAATATCAGAATCTGAGAGTGGCATTCCTCGGTCATTTAATGTAGAAAAAATTGCTAATGCAGTATCTTGACTATTACACTTTATTGGAAGAATGATACATTTATTTAAAATTGTTAAACATAATTTTAACCAACTTAATGGATTTTTACTTGCATATTTATAGCAAGAATCCAAGAAAAATTGATAGTTTTTCGTATAATTATCTTCTGATTTAGTTATATTCCCTGTTTTCATAATACTATGAAGAACTTCTCTATCTGTATCAGTAGCCACATCAGATAAAATTTTTATTTTTTCTTTATTATTGGCTTTACCTGAATATTCGTCAACCTCCCAAAGGCACTGTTCAATTTGAGACTTCAATCCATCTATTCTTTCTTTTATCTCTGGATCCTCATGCTCCATTCTCTCAAGTTGAGTATAAAAGGCTCTCAATAAAAGCATTAATGAAGTTATTCTCTGTTGTCCATCAATAATTTCTAGATTTTCCTCATTTGTATAAGAAACTATGCTACCTAGAAAATAATCATCTTTTTCTGATTCTCGTGTGCGACTAAATTGCTCAATGTCCTCCCATAAAGTCTCACATTTCTCAAGATCCCAATTATATGGCCTTTGATAATCAGGAATAATAAATTTTTTTCCATTAGCTAATTCACTTAAAAAATTTTTGATAGTTTTTCTACTTACATTAAGATTTGCATCTGTCATTTTTAATCCCTATTTTTATAATATTATATATTCCTTAAAATTATAATCCAAAAATCATTATAAAAAAAGATTATTCACTTCATCTTTCGGATTGATACGAATAAAACCACCTTTTTTCATTTTTGCCGTGCGTTCGAAAAAATATCGCACCGTTAGAACCGCTTTGCCTGCCCCAACTTGGCACTGCATTACGATATTGCACCAACCTATGCCCATAGAACCAATAAGCAAGATCGGGATTTCACTGATACGCAAGCAGCGTAGCAATATCTTCAAAGTTAATACTATGCTCACGAAACATGGGATAAGCATTCCAAAATCCGCCCACGCTACGGAAATCCGGCAAGCCAGAATCCACGCTCATGCCCGCCCCTGCGGTAATTAAGATGCCGTCGGCTTTTTGAATTAATTCTACGGCGTAATTAAGATCGTTTTTCATCTTTATTCCTCTTTCACAAATTGTGCCCAATTATCGCCAAAGATAATTTTCTTTTCATATTCTCCTTTGGTTAGATCTTGAATAATAGGTTTAAATAATTCATCGTAAATTAATTCTTCTACGGAATTAAAATATTCTTTTTCTTTACATAATCGGCAATAATAACCTTTTTCACAATAAGCAACTAAACTATCAATATCAAACATAAAATCAATAATTTCGCCCTCTTTTTCAAAAGGCATATTAATATACCAATAACCCCTATATTTAGAAAAGCAAAGTGTTAAATGTTTATCCCATAATGGCGAATGCATTTCAATATAATCTTTATGATAGATAATATTTAATTGATATTCTTCAGCCAAACTAGAATAAACAAAATATTTCAAGACCATTTGGTGTATAAGTGATCTTGCCATCATTTATCCCCTAATATTTCTCGTTTTAAATATTTATCCGCTTTAGAAACAAAGCCTTCTTTCTCCAGCTGTTCCATCATTCTTGTGGCACGCATAAAACCGATTCGTAAATGACGTTGCAAAGCGGAAATTGATGTTTTTTCAGTTTCTAAAATGAATTCTTTAGCTTCATCTAAAAGTGGATCTTTCGCCATAAATATGCCTCCCGTTTCTTATTGACTTTTGAGTGATGTAAGAAGTAATTTCTTCGTTTTTTATTCAGCCACAAACGCAAGCGTTTGCGGCAGTCTCAATTTACGAAGAAATTATGGCAATTAAAGCGACAAATCACGTCGCTATAATTTCAAACAAAAAAATAGCGACATCTCTGTCGCTATTTGTAAATTAAATTTATTTTTGACCGCTCTTATTCCTTTTTAGGCATTGCCTTATCCAACAACACCTTCACCACCTTCGGCACGCCTTCCCCTGCTTTTTCTTTAATGGCAGTCACCCGACGGCGAACAAAACCTGTATTTGGATTCGGATCAATCAGATAAATCGACGACCCGTAAGGGGCTTCATTCACCAAGCCATTTGCGGGGTAAACCTGCAACGATGTGCCGATTACGATCACAATATCCGCCTTTTTCACCAACTTTTCCGCTTTCGGTAGCATTGGCACGTTTTCGCCAAAAAAGACAATATGCGGGCGCATTGGGTGCCCGTGATTATCTTTGTCGTCCAGTTGCTGATCGCCTAAACATGGCACGATGTAATCGGTATTGAAGCTGCTACGAGCTTTGTTTAATTCGCCATGCAAGTGCAACACATTGGTGCTCCCTGCCCGCTCGTGTAAATCGTCCACGTTTTGCGTGATGATATGCACTTCGTAAGCTTTTTCCAGCTCCACCAACGCCAAATGTGCTGCATTCGGCTGTGCGGCTTGTGCATTACGGCGGCGTTCATTATAAAATTCCAACACTTTCGCGCGGTTTTTCTTCAAGGCTTCAGGCGTGCAAACTTCCTCGATTTTATGCCCTGCCCACAATCCATCTTCCGCACGGAAAGTCGGAATTCCACTTTCGGCACTAATGCCTGCACCCGTGAGAACGACGCAAATTGGTTTTGTCATAGTTTTCTCCGTTTTTATTACTCGTTTTCTGATTGGTTCTAGTTCGTTATAAGAAGTCTAAAACCCAATTCTTCTTGTCTGATTATACTGCGGTTTGATTTCGCACTCTTCTTGTAGTGCATTGAGCCAGCTTTTTGGCTCTTCAAATGGTGCAAATTGATGACGGCGAGCAACTGCCGCAAAATCCCCTGGTGTAAGTAAATTCAATTGTTCGATGAAATGCAAGTCCCCTTCATTGAGCTCACCCAAGCCTAAACATTTTGCCTGATTTTTGGCGAAATCTTGTCGCTGAGTTGCACTAAGATAATCAAATTTCAATTTAAGATCAAAACGGCGCAATGCAGCAGGATCAAGAATATCCATTAAGTTTGTAGAAACAATCAATAAACCCTCAAACCGCTCAATTTGGGTGAGCATTTCATTCACCTGTGAACGCTCCCAACTCCGTTGTGCATTATCACGTGAGAACAAGAAACTATCGACTTCATCTAACACTAACACACCATTTTCCGATTTTGCTTGCTCAAAAGCCGCTGCAATTTTTTGTTCTGTCCCGCCCACATAAGGATCAAGCAAATCTGAGCCTTGTTTAAGTAACAAAGGCATACCCAACTGCTCTGCAAGCCACGAAGCCCAAGCCGTCTTGCCTGTTCCCGGTGGACCATAGCAACAAATCCGCCCTTTTTTAGTGCGCTTTAACCCTTCACTGAGACGATGGATATCATCCTTACAAGAAACCCAATCTAAATCGTATGTCATTTTGCCTTTAACAAGCGGTTGAATTTTCGCTTTTCCTTGCGATTGCAATGTTTGATTAAACAAACTCAACAGCACTTCCGCGAAGGTTTTATCTTGCAGATTAACTTGATTTGCCACTTTAATCGCTCGATCCAAAATCGCAGGCGTTAATGACCGCTCTTTGGCGAAATGTTGAATATATTCTACTGATAATTTATCACCTGCTAAATTCCGTATGAGCTCCACTTTGTTTTTACTCGGCAAATCAGGCATTTCTAAAATAAAATCAAAACGGCGTAAGAATGCCTCATCAATTCCGCTTACTGAATTAGAAATCCAAATCATCGGCACACTATTATTTTCAAGTAATTGATTCATCCATGCTTTATTTCTCTGAGCAATCGAACGTTCGAAGAATGAACTTGCAAATACATCTTCAATTTCATCAAAAATTAATAGACTTTTGCTATTTCTACCTAATAAGGTTTGTGCCATACGGCAATGATTTAAACGCTCTTCTGCCTGAATAACATCTCCATCCTCATCCATATAAGCAATATTGTAAGCCGTTAAATTTAATGTTTTAGCCAATAATCCTGCTAATTCTATTTTGCCTGTGCCTGGTTTGCCATAAATTAAAAAATTAACACCTTTTTGTTGTTTTTCGAGAGCTTGTTGCAAATAATTTTGCATCATTAAATAGGTATCAGAAATATATTCAAACTGCTTTAAATTTAATTTAGGCTGATGACTTAAAATCACGCTATTTTTAAGTAATTTCTCTTCATTAAAAGGCAATAACGTAAATTCATCCGCATCAAGCGTATCGCCCCATTCTACATAATCATCAACATCAGTTGGACTATAACTACGTTGTAACAAACCATATTGAAATAATTTACTGCTTTTCTTCAAGACGGGGCGAAGTTCATCACGGCTAATATTCAGAAATTCCACTAAAAATTCGACCGCTTGTGGCAAACTTTTCGGAGAAAAAAAGTTAAATATATAGGAAAAATCACTTTCAATTTTTAAATGTAACGACAAACGTAGCACGCTCATTTCAGCCTCATTAAGCGATAACAATGAGGCTAATTGAGCTAAATTTTCCTCTACTTGCTTTCCATTTTCATCAGAAAATGTAGGCATCTTCTGTAATATTTCGTAGCGTGGTTTTAATAACTCCGCCACGATTTCAGGTAATTTTTCTTCTTGCTCCAATTTATTGGGTAATCCCAATGCTTGTGCCACCTCATCACTTTTCCACCGAGCTTCTTCAAAAAGCGTTTCTAATCCTTTATGTTCAAACAACACTTTTAGCATCATTTTTTCGGTGTAATTTGATACTGTTGGCGAATTTAACTTATACCCTTTTTGCACTGTTTCTACGTTTGACATATTATCGCTCCATAAAAAATACCTTTCGTCTTTTGACGAAAGGTATTTTAGAAGAGAATGCGACATCTTGTGTCGTTATAATTTAGTCTAAATGCTCACGACTAATTTCTTCGATATTATCCCCAAACTTTGCTATCCACCAATTCAACATTTCACTTTCTACGACTGTTGCAGTAATTAAATAAGTTTCACCTTCATCAATCACTTGTTGATCAACAGATAGCGGCGTTTCCGTTAAATGAAAACCACAAGGCTTATCGATACGGAAAATGAGACGAATTTTTTTACCGGCTCCAAAACCAAAATGTTGATCAGCAAGATATTTTTTTAGATCAAATTTTCGTTCAAAGGGAAATGTTGTTGCTTTAGCATGGATAAAACGGTGCAAAGCAAAGTGATGAGGTTTATCATTTCTATCGTACTGAGCCACTAAATATTGTGCTGCGCCTTGTTGTACAAGTGCAACCGGCTTAATATCGGACTCTTGTACTTTTCCTTCCTGATTACGATACTGTATTCTGAGCCATCGATTATTATAAAGTGCGGTGCTAATTTCACTGAAAATTATTGGATCAATTTGTGCAGGCAAAAGCGGTTGGCTCGTTGGGGCAATCGCGACTTTATCAATCCATTCCGCCCCTGATTTTTTATTGCTATCGTAAACAAGATTATATTCAGCCTGTTGGAAGAAACTATCCATGGAACTCATAATCGCTGTAGGTAAAATGCCTTTTAGGTACTGTTTAGCAAGCATCAGCACAAGGGACTGTTGCTCGTTTAGAATGGGTAAATCTAATCCTTTGGCATTATGTTTCCAACGGTAGCCGTAAGGTTTATCTCGCATATCACATTCAATATCGAACTGCGTGCAGAGACTTTTTAGTTGACGTTGAATGGAGCGTAGATCACGTTGAACGCCTAAATCCGATAATTTTTGCAAAATTTCCTCTGAGGTAATAAAACGGGTTTTAGGAATGAAACGCAAAATCTCAAGTTGCAGCTGAAGTACGGTCAAATTTTCTGACATTTTTCTCTCACAAAAAAAGGGCTGTCACCACAGCCCTAGTCATTATTTCACTATTTCACTTCTCTAAATAAAATCTCGCTTGGAATTACCGAACCTTGCCAGTAAAGCTCAGTGGAAACTTTTTCGGCGAGTTGTAAGAAGGCTTGGGTGATTTCGCTTTCAGGTGCTGCCACCACGGTTGGATTACCTTTATCCAGATCTTCACGAATGCGGATATGTAATGGCAATTGCGCCAACACTTTCACCTTGTATTTTTCTGCCATTTTTTCTGCGCCACCGGTGCCGAAAATGGCTTCGTGATGGCCGCAGTTGCTGCAAATATGCATCGACATATTTTCTACAATGCCAAGCACCGGCACAGATACGCGTTCAAACATTGAAACGCCTTTCACCGCATCCAATAAAGCGATGTCTTGCGGCGTGGTTACCACTACCGCACCGGTTACCGGAATTTGTTGGGACAGAGTGAGTTGAATGTCGCCGGTGCCAGGAGGCATATCGATGACAAGATAATCCAAGCTATCCCACAAAGTCTCGTTCAATAATTGGCTTAAAGCACTGCTTGCCATCGGGCCGCGCCAAATGGTTGCGCTGTCTTCATCCATTAAGAAACCGATGGAATTTGCCGATAAACCATGCGCTTTAATCGGCGTGATATGTTGATTATCCGGTGAAGTCGGACGTTGATGCGGTGCTCCCAGCATATGTGGAATGGACGGGCCATAAATATCTGCGTCTAAAATCCCCACGCGCGCGCCTTGGGCTTGTAATGCAAGGGCTAGATTGACGGACACACTGGATTTTCCCACGCCACCTTTGCCCGACGTGACGGCAATAATATTTTTCACGCCTTTTACGGCCGGTTGATTATTCGCGCGTTTAAGGGTGGCAATTTGATAATTCACCGCCCATTTAATTTCTTTGCAATCCGCCGCTTTTAATAAAGCGTCAGAAACGGCTTTTTTTAACGCCTCTACGCCCGTATTCCACGCAAAAGGCAATTGCAATTCAATGCGTAAGATCTCGCCGCCCTTTTCCACTTTTTTTAAAGTATTCAGCGCAATCAGATCTTTTTGCAGGCTTGGATGTTGGAATTGTTGAAGAATTTGTTGAATTTGGGTTTGCTGTTCAGCGGTTAGATTGTCGGAAAAGTAGGTTGTCATAAAACTTCCTTTCTGTTTAGTAGAGTAAATTTGTCGGGATATTTAAACGTGGCTATTAAACCACGGAAAGTGCGGTGTGTTAAGTTAAAGTTTTTGAAAAGTCTTTTTCTGATTTATTCTTTTATCCCATTAGCTTATTTCTTGTATCAGATCTAACTATTCGTTACTATACAATCCATCTCATCTAATAGTTAACAAATTAAAATAAATAGGAAAATATATGCAACATATTAAACCTCAATCACAAGCTAACACTGATTTTCAAAAGAAAATCTTGTCACGTTTTGAACAATCATTAACGGAAGAACAACGTTTTTTACAAAGTGTACTGAATGATGAAATTAAAACCTATTCACATGAAGAAGTAGTCGCGGATTTACGTAAGGCATTGAAACGATGAAGCAAGATTATATCGTTCGCTGGTCTGAAATGGCGCGTTTTCAACTTTTAGATAAAGCCGAATATATTTATAGCCAAAGCCAAAATATGGAAATAGCCGAGCAATTCATTAACGAAATAGAGCAGCTGGCAGGAAAATTAAGTTATGTTGCAGCAGCTTATCGTGACGGTCAATTTCATATTTTTCCTTTGAAAAACGGTCATTCGGTTAAATTTCTAGTCGCAGAACCTTATGTGTTAATTTATGCCTTTTTACCAAAAGGCATTAACTATTAAATTTAATCTCCAATTTACCTTTCCCTCAGTTTTCCAACTGGAAAAAAAGCCTTTTTTCAGATAAGATACCGCCCAATTTTTTGCCTAATAAAAGAGAATAAAATGTCAAATCAACCCCGTAAAATTTTAGTGACTTGTGCCCTGCCTTATGCCAATGGCGCAATTCATTTAGGCCATATGTTGGAGCATATTCAAGCGGATATTTGGGTACGTTTTCAACGTATGCGTGGCAATAAAATCTATTTTGTCTGTGCCGACGATGCACACGGCACACCAATTATGTTGAATGCTGATAAACTCGGGATTACGCCGGAAGAACTCATTGCGCGCGCAAAAGCGGATCACGCGCGTGATTTCGCCGGTTTCAATATCAGCTTTGATAACTATCACTCCACGCACAGCGAAGAAAACAAACTGCTCACCGCGGAAATTTATAATAAATTAAAAGCCAACGGTTTCATTAAAAGTAAAGTGATTTCTCAGCTGTTTGATCCTGAAAAAAAGATGTTCTTACCGGATCGCTTTGTGAAAGGCACTTGCCCGAAATGTCACGCGGAAGATCAATATGGTGATAACTGCGAAGTGTGTGCTTCAACTTATAGCCCGATGGATTTAATCAATCCACGTTCTGTCGTTTCCGGTGCAACACCAATTGTGAAAGAATCCGAGCACTTCTTCTTTGATTTACCGGCATTTGAAGCGATGTTGCAAGACTGGACACATTCCGGAACGCTTCAATCTGAAATCGCTAACAAAATGCAAGAATGGTTTGAAAGTGGTTTGCAACAATGGGATATTTCTCG
>CAURMH010000028.1:0-21003 GCA_963525745.1 uncultured Pasteurellaceae bacterium
GAGCTTGATAGCGAGCGTATTCTTGCTGCTAAGAAACGTGCGGAAGAAAACATTCATCAACATCACCATGATGCTGATTACGAATTATTAATGCTTAAACTTTCTAAAGAATTGGCGAAACTTCGTGCTTACGAAATTTCAGAAAGATTAATTAAATCAAGAGGAAAATAGTTGTTTAAAAACAAATGTTTTTTGTCTGATTAAAATTATTCGTTTTAGATATTTTAAAATCCGGTCAGTTAAATCGCCGGATTTTTTGTATGCGATGAGCGTCAAAAATTTCGCTATTTTTGACCGCACTTTTTCATTTAATAACCTTAGATTTTATTGATCTAGATTATGAATAATCTAAATGTTTGTTGATATGATGATTCCCAGTTCTATAATCTAATCAATATTAATTGCATTTATTTTGGAGGATATTATGATTTGGATTCAACTTCTGGTTGTGCTTCTATTCATTTATTTAGGAGCAAGATTGGGTGGTATCGGTATTGGCTTTATGGGCGGTATGGGGGTTGTAGCTCTGTCCCTATTAGGTTTAAAACCCGGAGCGATACCATTTGATGTAATTTCTGTAATCATGGCCGTTATTATGGCAATTGCAGCAATGCAAGTTGCAGGGGGAATGGATTACTTGGTTAAAGTTGCGGAAAGAATCTTGCGTAAAAACCCTAAGTACATCACTTTCCTCGCACCAACAGTTACTTATTTTATGACTGTCCTTGCAGGGACCGGCCATACGGCGTTTTCAACATTGCCTGTAATTGCTGAAGTGGCAAAAGAACAAGGAATTAGACCTTCTCGTCCGCTTTCTATTGCGGTTATTGCTTCACAGATTGCTATTACTGCGTCACCGATTTCGGCCGCTGTTGTGTTCCTTTCCGCTTCTTTGGAACAACATTTCGGTTTAAGTTACTTACAATTATTAGGTATTTGGATCCCAACAACTTATGCGGCCTGTATGGTAACGGCTGTAATTTGTAACTTCTTAGGCAAAGATTTGAAAGATGATCCAATTTACCAAGAGCGTTTGGCTAAAGGCCTAATCACGATGCGTGGTGAGTTACAAGTTGATATTAAACCTTACGCAAAACGTTCTGTGGGTATCTTTATTGTTGCCATTTTGATCGTAATGCTTTACGCAACGGCTATTAGTAAAACAGTCGGCTTAATTGAAAATCCGATTCTTTCTCGTGATAATGCGATTATTTCATTTATGTTAGCCACTGCGGCAATCATTACACTCGCTTGTAAAGTCGACACTTCTAATATTACTAATGCGGCAACTTTTAAATCAGGTATGTCAGCGGTTATTTGTGTACTTGGTGTAGCATGGTTGGGAAATACGTTTGTGGAAGGTCACATTGATCAAATCAAAGCAGTTTCTGCCGAATTCTTACAACAATATCCGTGGAGTTTAGCTGTTATTCTATTCTTCGCGAGTACATTACTCTATTCTCAAGCAGCTACTGCAAAAGCATTATATCCAACCGCATTATTGTTAGGCGTTTCTCCTGAAGCGGCGATTGCAGCCTTTGCAGCGGTTTCCGCGTTGTTCATTTTACCTACCTATCCGACTTTAATCGCGGCGGTAGAAATGGATGACACAGGTTCAACCCGCATTGGTAAATATGTATTTAACCATCCGTTTTTAATTCCTGGCGTAATTGCTATTGCCTTAGCGGTTACCTTCGGCTTCTTAATGGCAGGTGCAGTTTTATAACTTTGTATTAATATCAATTAAAACCACCTTGCAAATACAAGGCGGTTTTTGTTTAAATTTAATATTTCTTTGGAAATACTGTAGTGGGAGATTTGACTGGAAAACTAACCGCACTTTGTATAGTGATAAAAGAAAAGTCCAGCTTTTGCAAAAGCTGGACTTTGATAAGAGAGAAGATTGTCACTGTTATGACGGATCGACAAGCTGTTTTAGAATGCGGCGTACCGGCTCGGCCGCTCCCCACAATAATTGATCACCTACAGTAAATGCGGACAGATATTCCGGCCCCATTGCCAATTTACGCAAACGCCCGACTGGTACGTTTAACGTTCCAGTGACTTTTGTCGGAGTTAATTCACGCAATGTGGTTTCTTTATCATTTGGAATCACCTTAACCCATTGATTATGAGAAGCGATAATTTGCTCAATTTCATTCAATGGCAGGTCTTTCTTCAATTTAATTGTAAAGGCTTGGCTATGGCAACGTAAGGCGCCTATGCGCACACATAAACCATCTACAGGGATAGGCATATGGCTTAATCCAAGAATTTTATTGGTTTCCGCATAGCCTTTCCATTCTTCTTTAGTTTGTCCGGACGGTAATAATTTATCAATCCAAGGAATTAAGCTGCCGGCCAGAGGGGTACCGAAGTTTTCTGTCGGAAAATTGTTTGAGCGCATTTCAGCAGTGACTTTACGTTCAATTTCTAAGATTGAAGAAGCCGGATTAGCTAGCATAGAATCGACGGACTGTTCTAATAAACCCATTTGCGATAAGAGTTCGCGCATATTTTTCGCACCCGCGCCGGAGGCCGCTTGATAAGTCGCAACGGAAACCCATTCGACTAAATTTTTTTCAAATAATCCGCCAATTGCCATTAGCATTAGACTAACAGTGCAATTTCCACCGACGAACGTTTTAATGCCTTTTTTTAGCCCTTCGGTGATAACATGTTGATTTACCGGATCCAACACAATAATCGCATCATCATTCATACGTAATGCGGAGGCAGCATCAACCCAATAACCATTCCAACCGGTTGATTTTAATTTAGGATAAATTTCATTGGTATAATCGCCGCCTTGGCAGGTCACGATAATATCTAATTTTTTCAGCACTTCAATATCGAATGCATTTTTTAGTTCACCGGCCTCTTTTCCTGAAAATTTCGGTGCCGCCTGGCCGGTTTGAGAAGTGGTAAAGAAGATCGGGTTGATATGAGTGAAATCATTTTCCTGTATCATGCGATCCATTAAAACCGAACCGACCATGCCGCGCCATCCTATAAAACCCACATTTTTCATTGCACTTTCCTTAAGTTTGAATTAGTAAACAGGTTTACATTGATACTCGATCAACAATATAAAATCAAGTTTTTTATAAAACTTGATTAAGAGGTATACTGGTGGAACTAGATTGAGTATTTTTTACGAATTTTGGTTAATAATGCATCGCAACATTGATCTAAAAGGGTATAAGTCTGTTGAAAATTATGCGTGTACCAAGGATCGGGAATATTATCAACCCCTAGATCAGGACAAAGCGTTGTAATTTTAAATAATTTTTCGTTATTCTGCATAAAAATACTTTGTAAGTCCTGCAAATTTTTATCATCCATCGCAATAATATAATCAAAAAACACCCAATCTTTTGACCGCACTTTTCTGCTGATAAAGCCTTCGCTGGAAATTTTGTATAAATCTAATATGTCTGCGGTTCCGCAATGCATATCTTGTCCATCATTCCAGCCCGATGTTCCGGCGCTAGCCGTTTCTATCTTTTGTTGTAACCCTGCTTTTTTTACTTTATCTCTCATTAGGTATTCCGCCATAGGGGAACGACAAATATTACCAAGACAAACAAAAAGAATATGGATTTTGGTCATAGCTACTTTTCCTATAAAAAATCCTCCTAAAAAGGAGGATTTTAAATTATTGAACTAACTGATTAACTTTTCTTTGTTTTTTTAGTCGGTGATTTTTTTGCGACCTCAGTTTTTGTTGTCGCTGCTTTTGTTGTCGATTTTTTTGCTGTAGATTTCTTTTTAGGCTTTTGTTCTAGATTTTCATCTTTCCAAGCTTCAAGCTTTTCTAACAGCACTTTACCCATTGGGCTAGGATCACCGGTGAATAATGTTTTTAATCCATTATTTTCAATGATATGACGACGTAATGCCAAACGTTCTTCATGGTTTTCAGCTAGGCGAATAGCACGTTCTACATATTCGTCTACGGTATTTGCAATTAACCATTCAGGCAAGCCTAAACGTTTAAATAATCCTTCGTCAATATGTTCATGAACTTCCGGGCCTGTTTTACAAATACCGACTAAGCCTAATGTCACCATGTCAATGATGCCGTTTGTGTTTCCGAATGGGAACGGATTAACCATCATGTCACAATTACGCAGGATTTCCAGGTACTGGTGATACGGGTTATGAGCATGCACCGTTGCGCTAGTGCCTAAATGTGATTTAATAAAGCGCTCAACATAAGGATGCGTCACACCGCTGGATTGCCCGAGTGCAAAATGAAACTGCACTTTTACTTTGGCACGATCGCGGATTGCTCTTAAAGCCTCTAAAAAATACGGATTTAATTTCATTGTTGTTGAGGCAATACCGATATTCACAACTTCCGGATTTTCGCGCAAGAGGTAATCCACTTTTTCCGGAGCTAGCGCAGAAGGTACATACGGTAGAGCATCTTTCGGTAAACGTAATAAGGTTTCACTAAAGCAACTTTCAGAACCGACGTAATCATCTTCTACAATAACGTATTCAATAAAGTCTGAGTGCGTTGTCGCCGGGTGACCCAGTGCAACAGCTTGAATCGGAGCAAGACGAGTATTACTGACAAAAATTGTCGTCAAATCCATACCGATACTTGGCATATACAAAATTGAAGCACCGTTTTCTTCACAAATTTTCTTAATTTGTTCTAATTTCTCAAAAATATTGCTACCTTGTAATAAATGGAATTCATCAAACACGGCTTTTCCAGGTTCATCAACCGCATCTCCGCCCAAGCCGATTAAATAGAAGCGTTCACGAGCAGCAACCATTGATGTCGAGTGTGTACGATAAATCGAATGCGCAGAATGGAAATGTTCTAATAACACGACCATTACCGGTTTTCCATCTCGTTCCCCTAGTTTTGTTACGTCTCTATCGGCCCAACCGGATTCAAGTAAATGACGGCGCACAACTTGGTTAAGCGCTTTTTTCACATTATGTTTATTCGGAGCGACATCATAACTACAATGCATATAGACATCATGAGAGATTCCGCTAGGTAAACTATTTAAATTTTGAATTTGAGCTAATTTCTCAGGGAACCATTGCAAAATAGCCGCGCGTTTTGAGAAGGCCTGTTGCGTTCCGATAAAACGTGGTGACTCTAACGCGAAACATAAAGAGGCGGTAATAATCGGATCTAAATTCCATAATGAATCCAGATTTAAATTAACATTAGATTCCGGGAGATAAAGAATACAGAATTTAATTAATGCTGCTCTAGAGGCATCGATGTGAATATCTAAACTATTACTTGGCGCGGCGCTACGATCGTACGTTTTCAGGACATGATCCGCATTAATAAATGGCGAAGACGCAAAAATCATTGATATCCAACGCTGTAATGTTAGAAAACGCAATGCGCCCGAATCAGAGACTTCAAATCTTGGATCGCTGAACAATTCCGTAATGGCTGTAGCCATACGAGAACAAAAATAAACAACTCTTTCCTGCTCTAAAGTCGGTTCGGCAAGCTGAGATGGGAAATTAAATCCAATATTTTGGATTCCCCCGAAGTTTTCATCTAATCTGCCTAGAATATCAAGCAATTCTACACATGCCGCTTCATAATTTTTAGCAGCTACAGCCTGTTCGAAGTTTTCTACACTTGGTATTTTGACTGTCTCAGACATTTTACTATTCCTCTTTAATTGATTAATTGTTAACTAACATCTTCCCCACAGATCATATTCATCCGAATGGGTAATAGTGACTTTGATTACATCCCCCGTGCGAACCGACAGGTTATTTGGATTTTGTATATAAACCAAACCATCCACTTCCGGAGCATCGGCTTTCGTTCTACCGATCATTTCATGCTCATTAATTTCATCAACAATAACATCTAACATTTTGCCTACTTTTTGTCGTAAACACTCAGCAGAAATTTCTTGTTGTAACTGCATAAAACGATGAAAACGTTCTTCTTTTATTTCTTCCGGCACCTGATCCGGCAAATCGCTCGCCGCAGCGCCATCAACGGCACTAAATTTAAAGCAACCGACCCGATCGAGTTTCGCCTCTCTCAGAAAATCCAGAAGCAATTCAAAATCGTCTTCCGACTCGCCGGGGAAACCTACGATAAAAGTTGAACGCAACGTTAAATCCGGGCAAATCTCACGCCATTTTTTAATTCGCTCTAAAGTGCGGTCGATTGAGCCGGGTCTTTTCATTGCCTTAAGAATTTTAGGGCTGGCATGCTGAAGCGGAATATCCAGATAAGGTAACAGTTTCCCTTCGGCCATTAATGGAATTAAGTCGTCTACATGCGGGTAAGGATATACGTAATGTAAACGCACCCAAATACCTAACGCCCCTAATTGTTCACATAATGTCATCAAATCGTTTTTGATCGGCATACCATTCCAAAAAGCGGTTTTTATATTACCGTTTTCACGTTTGATATCCATCGCATATGCGGAAGTATCTTGTGATACCACCAGCAATTCTTTTACTCCGGACTCAACTAAGCGGCTCGCTTCATCCAACACTTGTGTAATCGGACGGCTTTCTAAATCGCCGCGTAACGAAGGAATAATGCAAAAAGTACAACGATGATCACATCCTTCCGAGATCTTGAGATAAGCATAGTGTTTTGGCGTTAGCTTTATTCCCTGCTTCGGCACAAGACTCGTATAAGGATTATGTGCCGGTTTTGGAACGTATTTATGAACCTGAGCCATAACCGCTTCATAACTATGAGGGCCGGACACTTCCAATACTTTTGGATGCACTTCGCGAATACGGTTTTCTTTTGCGCCCAAACAACCGGTGACGATAACACGGCCATTTTCTTCAAGCGCTTCACCAATCGCTTCTAATGATTCTTGTACCGCGCTGTCAATAAAACCGCATGTATTAACGATAACTAAGTCTACGTTTTCATAGTTCGGCACAATGCGATAGCCATCGGTGCGAAGTTCTGTAAGAATTCGTTCTGAATCGACTAAATTTTTGGGGCAACCTAAACTTATAAAACCAATACTCGGAGCGTTAACCGACATAAACTATCCCAACCGGATTTTATTTCCACAAATTTTTGAAATTTTATAAGACTTTAACCGTAAAAGCGATAGATTAAACGTAAATATAAGTAAAAATTGTTTAAATCTAAGACTTAATTTTTTAAATCGGCTACAATCAAGCCTTCTCAATCCACTTAATAATATTGCTATGTTAAATCTTTCTGGTTTTTTGACCGCACTTTTACAATCCAATCAGCTCGCCATCTTCGGTAAAATTTTTCTTACCATGATTTTAGGTGGGATTATTGGGCTTGAACGCGAATTAAAGCATAAACCGATAGGCGTTAAAACCTGTATGATCATTGCGGTCACGACTTGCGTACTCACTATTGTTTCCATTCAGGCGGCGGAACATTATGCACAAGTCTCCGAAAATATCAGAACGGATCCGATGCGTTTAGCCGCCCAGGTTATCAGCGGTATCGGTTTTTTAGGTGCGGGCGTTATTCTAAGAAAGCATAATGATGCCATTTCCGGCTTAACCACCGCTGCGATTATTTGGGCGGCGGCAGGGATTGGGATTGCTACCGGCGCCGGATTTTTCTTCGATGCGATTATTGCGACATTAATGATTCTGGTCGCTATTCGTCTTAGTCCGATTGTACAACGCTTTATTCATCGTAAAAATCGTAAAAAGAAAACCAAACTTAATCTGCAAATTAGTTCAATAACGGCGGTAGGAAAAATTGTTGATCTTTTAACCCGGCACAATTGTCGCATAGATAATATTTCAATTAAAGATCAACAAAATGGCGAAATTCGCCTCCAAATTCGCAGCTTTAATCTTGAAAATATTGTCTTGCAAGATATTTATCAATTATTAAAAACAGAGTCTGAAATCCTCACAATTGAATTAGAAAACTAATCTGGTTCAATTGTGGTCGTCATTTAAATAAAAGGGATAATTTCTTTTCCCTTTAATGCTTTCCGCCGTTTTTCTTCTTCCCATTTTTTCTTATTTAGCGCCCTTATGACATTTTCTTTTAGACGAGTTAATCTTTGTTTTAACGATTTTTTCGGCTTGTATTTATGGCGTTTACGCTCCGCTTCCAAATCACTGTTTAACAAACTATCGCCTTGATTTAATTGTAATTCTTGTACACAAATCGCCGGAGTTAATTGATAAACATAGTAATCTTGCATATTGAGAAGACGATTAAAAATGATTTCATCAATCGGTTTTAATTCTTCTGCAGGAAGGTGAGAAAAGAAATCGATTAAATAACTTGCTGCCGCCTTTGAAATAATATAGCCCGCCGTACCAAAATGAGTGGATTTAAGAAGCGCGAAATTGTGTTGAGAAAAAGGGGAAATTTCATTTTTATTTTCCACCTCAACGGGCATAAGAAACGTTTCTAAGCGTAGAATAAATTTCTCATTAAAATCAAACCGCTCTTTTAACCAAGCATCTTGAGAGAGAAAGTGAGCCGCCTGTTGACCTAACAAAATATCATCTTCAAATAACGTGATGTAAGACAAATTTTCATCAATACATTTCTTCCATAATGCAAAGTGGCCGGCGAGACAGCCTTTTTCGCCCATGGTCAGTGCGGGACTATTCAGAACATGGGGTAAATGTTGTTGTAAATAATGCGTTAGCCGTTCGGAAGGCGTGAAGGCGTCAAAAAACCGGAAAGGAATGTGATGCGATTGGAATTGTCGGCTAAGATGATTTCTACGTTTTTCTGCCGTGGGAATACTGATGACAAAATTGTGCGTATGATAATTGTTCATATTTATTGGTTGAAATCAATTGAATGATGACCGCACTTTACTTCAAGTGCGGTCATTTTTACCGAAATTTAGAGAATAATCTCCAATTGGTCGTAAGCCTTTTTGACTTTTTCCAATGCCTTTTTCACTGAAATGTCGCGCGCTAACAAGACGCCCAAGCGTCGATGTCCGCTGACTTCCCCTTTGCCGAACAAACGAAGGTCGGTATTTGATTCGGCCAGAACGTTCTCTAAATTGCCGAATCGAACATTATCGGACTGCCCTTCCGCAACGATGGCTTTTGAGGCGGCCGGACTAATAAGAGTGATTTCCGGTACCGGTAATCCCAAAATGGCGCGAGCGTGTAATGCAAATTCTGAAAGCTCCTGTGAAATGAGCGTCACCATGCCGGTATCATGCGGGCGTGGTGAAACTTCATTGAAAATGACTTCATCCCCTGCGACGAACATTTCCACGCCGAAAATGCCACGTCCGCCCAGTGCGTCGGTAATTTTAGCCGCGATATTTTGTGCTTTTTTTAATGCGGCTTCCGACATGGTTTGTGGCTGCCAGGATTCCCGATAATCGCCCTGTTCTTGTCTGTGGCCGATAGGGGATAAAAAGGTGGTGCCATTAATATGGCGTACGGTAAGCAGCGTGATTTCATAATCGAATTTGATAAATCCTTCAACGATTACGCGTCCGCCGCCTGCGCGACCGCCTTCTTGAGCATAATCCCACGCGCGTTGAATTTCGTCTTTTGATTTTAAAATACTTTGGCCGTGACCGGATGACGACATAATCGGCTTCACGACGCAAGGAATGCCGATTTTTTCGACCGCACTTTGAAAATCATCAACATTGTCGACAAATTGATAAGGCGATGTCGGCAATCCAAGTTGTTCCGACGCAAGACGACGGATGCCCTCACGGTTCATTGTCAGTTTAGTCGCTTTGGCTGTCGGTATAACGGTAAAACCTTCTTGCTCCAATTCTATCAGCGTATCGGTGGCGATGGCTTCTACTTCAGGTACGATGTAATCGGGCCGTTCCGCTTCTATAATTTTACGCAATGCGGCACCGTCCAACATTGAGATGGTGTAAGCGCGGTGCGCGACTTGCTGACCCGGTGCATTTTCATAGCGATCCACGGCAATAACTTCAACGCCTAAACGCTGTAATTCAATAATCACTTCTTTACCTAATTCGCCCGCGCCGAGCATCATTACTTTGGTGGCGTTCGGTCGTAGTGCCGTACCTAAAATTGTCATAATCAGTCCTTCTTTAATAATGATTCGTCAAGTGCCAAATCCGCATTATCGTTAACCCCTACGCCGCGCGTAATCACATGATGAGCGATTTCATGCGCTTCGGCAAGGGAATGTTCGGTGTAGGTGCCGCATTGATAAATATTTAATTCAGGGATTTCCGCCTGTGTTTTTACCGTTAAAATATCTCGCATGGACGCCAGCCAAGCGTCGGCGACCTGTTTTTCATCCGGCGTGCCAATAAGCGACATATAAAAGCCGGTGCGACAACCCATTGGGGAAATATCAATAATTTCAATATGATCGCCGTTTAGATGCTCACGCATAAAGCCGGCAAAAAGATGTTCCAATGTATGAATTCCCTTCGACGGGAGAATTTCTTTATTCGGAAGGCAAAAACGAAGATCAAAGACCGTGATAATATCGCCTTTCGGTGTTTGCATGGTTTTTGCCACACGAACTGCCGGCGCTTTCATTTTGGTGTGATCAACTTTAAAACTGTCTAATAGTGGCATAATATCTCCCTTAAAATGAAATTTTTAAAAATTTTTCAAGTTATGTTGAACTTTTTGAGTTGCTGCCGGTCTTAGTGTACAAGCAACATGCAGTTGTTTTAATAAAATTGGTTCCTTAGGTTATTTGCCCCTTACTCTTTAAGGGGCTTTTTTTTATGAATATTTTACAATAGGACGGCTGTATTAAGAAAGAGTAATAAAAGATAGCGGATCAGTTTACCAAGGGTGATAAATAAGACGCTTTTCCACCAACTTAAACGTAGCCAACCTGCTGCGGCGCAAATAAGATCGCCGATGACAGGTAACCAACCGAATAATAATGTCAGTGCGCCATAACGGTGGCATTGCTGCAAAACCCACAAAATGCGGTCGTTTTTAGAAGAGATTGCCGGTAGCCATCGACCTAAGCAATAAGTGGTTAAGCTGCCCAGACTATTGCCGATTGTCGCCGTTAAAACAAGCGCAAAAATATCCGCACTTAAATCATTCTGTAGCAATAATCTCGGCGTCGCCAGCGAAAGAAAAATAATCTCGGAATTTCCCGGCAGAACGGTAGCGCTTAAAAAAGCGCTGAAAAACATCACAATGAGCGCATTTTGCTGCCACCAATCCCAATTTAACCAATCCCACATATTTTACGCTTTGATGGTGCCGGCTTTTATTATTTGTCCGGTTCGGACGTCAAAGACATCCATACCCGCATTTAATCCCGCTTCAACGCCGAGATCAGCATCTTCGAAAACAAGACTTTGTGCCGGCTTGGCGCAACAAAGCGCGGCGCAACGCAAAAAGGTTTCGGGATGCGGTTTATGGTGTTCCACATCGTCTGCGCTAATAATACCGTTAAAATAATCGCCGATTTGAAGATGCTTTACCAGTAAATCGATCATATTTCGATGGGAGCCTGAACCAATCGCCATCGATTTTTTTTGATAATAATGTTTTACAATGTCAAAAGTCGGCAATAACGTCGCTTTTTGCGGAATCAGCGTATAGGAGATTTCCCGTTTGATTCGCATAACTTCGGGCAATCGAGTTAGCGGCATATCGGCCGCCTCCATAATCGCGCTAGCAACAGTTTTAAGCGGTGCACCGCCCAGTCGGTACATAATTTGACTATCAAACGAATAACCGAAATGTTTTCCCACCAATTCCCACGCTTCGGCATGCGCAGGCATGGTATCAATAAGCGTACCGTCCATATCGAAAATCAAGGCGGCATATTGTTCAATCATCGTATTATTTAACATGATAAATTCCTATCGACTCATTTGACGAATTAAAATTTAGACCTAAGTTAAGCGAGCTTAATAACTGGCTTTCTTCGAACAATTCATTTTGAATCAACGGGTTTTGATTAAGATCATTCGGCGTAAACTTAATCGTCCAATCACTCATCTCGTTACCGCCAATCTGCAACGTCATTTGTGCAGCGGGTTGCGTAGCTTGGCGGGCACTATTCACAATGACCGCTAAACGCAAGAGGCGAATAAAAGCAATCACCTCCTGTTTCGGATAACGGGCAAATTTAGGTAATTCGCTTTGTTTAAAACCGCCTTGATGGTAACGCACCAATAAAGCCAACAGACATTGTTGTTCGCGATCAAAACCGGGTAATTCAATATTTTGTAAAATATAGGCCGAGTGTTTTTGTAAATTTTTGTGATTAATGACAATCCCGACTTCATACCAACGTGCCGCCCAAAGCAAAATTTCACCTATTTCGGCCGCGGTTGCCGAATTGCATTGGGCGAGGTATTGTCGGGCTAAACGCTCGGCGGTCTGAGCAACACGTTCGGCCTGTGCCTCATCGAGGTTAAATTGTTTGGCCAGTCCCGCAGCCGTACGGGCACGAATATCCGCAACTTGGAAATCTTTTTCAAGCCCGTAAATCATTCCTTCTCTTAACGCGCCGTCCGAATAACGCATTCGGTCAATATTAAACACGGCAAAAATCGCATTTAAAATAGCCAGACCCGGCACAAAAACATCCGTGCGTTGCGGATTTAATCCGATAATGTTCAATTCGCTGAAATGGCGAACTTGTAACGTTTGCTCAATAAGCGTATGAAGTCTTTCGGCAGTGATAATGCCGGTCGGATCAAGCGTTGAGGCAATGACTTGATGAACCGTTTTGATTGTGCCGGAAGAGCCTAAGACGGATTGCCAGCCGAGATGTCGATATTCGGCGCTTAAATCTTCGATTTTTTCGACCGCACTTTGATAAGCGGATTGGAAATGTTCAGGCGAAATTTCGCCCTTCGGAAAGAATTTTTTGGCAAAACTTACACATCCCATGTGGCGACTTTCTGCAATAATCGGCGTAAAATCATCACCGATAATCATTTCGGTCGAGCCGCCGCCAATATCAACAACCAGTTTTCTTCCTTTTTCCGGCTGGGTATGACTGACGCCGGCATAAATCGTTTTGGCTTCCGTTTGCCCGCTAATGATATGAATCGGATAAGGGAAAACGCTTTTCGCTTGACGTAAAAATTCGTCGTGATTGATCGCACGGCGTAACGTATAAGTGCCGACCACATTGACATTTTCCGGCGCAAAGCCCCGCAATCGTTTGGCAAATAACGCCAGACAATTGACACCGCGTTGAATTGCCGCCTGATTTAACACGCCCTGTTCGTCTAGCCCCTCTGCCAGTTGAACCTTTTGTTTTAGACGAGATAAGATTTGAATCGAGTCGTTGACAATTCGGGCGATAATCATATGAAAACTGTTGGAGCCGAGATCAATGGCCGCAATTTCTCGCGGCGGCCGATAAGATTGGTGAGAAGTCGTAGTCGGGAGATGTTCCGTCATTATGTTTATTCCTAAAATTCAAATCTGTATAGAAGATCGAAAACCTGATTCGTTCCCGAAATGGATTGAAAGTAAAGTCGTGGCATTAAACGATAACGCAGGGTGATTTCCGCTAATCCATCGAATAGGCCGACACCGTATTTGACTTGTAGGCGGTTGGTAATATTGCCGCTGACCACAACTTTGGAGCTTTCCCCCACCCCCGCAGTACCTAAATTTAAATCCTGAATACCGAACGCTTCGCCGATACCGCCGACTAATTTACCGCTTTTGGATAACCCGAGGCCTAATAAGGCGGCGCCAATCGATCCGCTGGAACCCGCTTCGCCACTGTTTTCTAACGAGCGTCCGGTTAACAAATAAGAAAGTGCCTGATCTTGCGGCATCGCCGGCTCAGTAAATACTTTGACATCCGGGCTATCGGCAATACCGAGCACTTTTATGCCGGCGGTAACTTTACTATCTTCCATCGCTTGTGGATTGCGAACGGCGGTAATATTTAACATTGGCTGAGAAGGCAAGCCGGAAAAACTGATTTGCCCTTTTCGGATAAGTAAATCCTGGCCGAAAGAAGCATAACGGCCTTTTTCCAAATTAATTTGGCCGAATAAGCCGAGGCTTCCCTTATCTTGTTTAATCGCCAATAAACCGTTTAAGTAGGTTTTCAAACCATAAGCATCTAAGGACACATCTTCCCCGATATTGATTTTTAAATCCGCATTAATCGGCACGCCCGATTTTGTTGCGGCGGCAAATCGACGATTAATTAATTCTTCTTTACTTTTATTTGGTCCGTTTAAAATCACTTCGTCTTCACTGACCGGCTCCGCGCTATCGGGTAAGGATTCAATCGCAATACGCGCCCAAGGAATCTCCACGTTACCGAACAATTCCATCTGTTTCGGTGTTGCTTTCACGGTCACATTCGGACTGATTTTTAGTTTCGCTACGTTCGGAATGTCAAGATGAAACTGATTCGCTTCCGCCCGCACTTCCGTCGTCCAATCGGCTAAATTAGTCCAATTCGCACGCCCTTCCAAATGTAACTGACTATCCGTCGTTTCAATATTTCCGTGTAATGTGGAAGTGGTACCGGAAAATCGAACATCAATGTTGCCATTCGTAATTTCAGCCGGCGCACTTCTCAATTTAGAACGAAGATGATTGATTTCAAAACGACCGCTTAACGTCGGCTTCTCCAGACTCCCGCCGAATGTCAGCGCCGATTCGATATTGCCGTTGACGGCTTCGTCATAAGCCAATAATTGATTTATTAACGATAAATTCAAGCCGGCGATAGACAGATTTCCGTTTAATAAGCGCGTTTTGGCCAAATCTTTGACATTAATATCGGCATTAATCCGCCCTTGATTTTGAATATGTAAATCCGATTTTAGCGCTAAATTATTATTTTGCACTTCCGCATTTAAAGATAACGTGGGAATCGTTAGGGCAAACGTACGGTAATCCAACTTGTGTGCGACGCCAAGATTTGCCCCTTGCACATCCATACTAAGCTGCAATGGCTTATCCGTAAACCAAGCGACTTTCCCCACGCTTTGCAACCGCCCCTGCAAAGTTTCCCGTTCAATCAGTTTATTAACAAGCGCTAAATCAATTTTCTTAATTTCAAACGGGATTTCGCCGTTTAAACCGACTTTAAAGCGTTGCGGAAAACAAACGTCAATATCGTTATTTTGCCAACAATGAGCATTAATTGTCGCAAGCGTTTGCGTGTCGTCATAATTCGCCATAAGAGGTTGGTTCGTTTTAAATTCACCGAGTAAGGACGCAATGTGAACGTCGTTAATACTGCCTTGCCATTGCATCAAAGTGCGGTCAAATTTGCCGGAGATTTTAAAATTAGGTGCAACCGGTGTTCCCCGCGATTGTAAGGTGAGTTGGTGATTTGTTTCGTTCCCGAATGCCTTTATTTTCAAATCGGAAAGGGCGACATCTTCGCCGTATTGAAGTCGTTCGACGCTAAAGGAAATATCGCCGGCGAGCAAATTTTGCGCGTCAATATCTCCCTTCGCCGAAGCATTATTGAGATTTAAGGTGTGAAAATGCAATTTAGGCGAAAACAGTTCTAACCGAATAAGTGGCGTTGTCATTGGGCCGGAAATGTTACCCGCGCCACTGAGTGCGCCCGATAAATCGTCCCATAATCCGGTTAAGTGCGGCGCATTAATGTCGAATTTAAAATTTGAGTGATCGCCTAGCCGACCTTGCGCGCTTGCTTTATTTTCGCCGTAAGTTAGTGTTAACGCCGGAATATTTAGCTGCCCATGATTTAAAAAGAAGCTACCGTTCAGACTAAACGGTCGTTGAGACAATGTACCGTTTAACGCCAACTGCGGAATATTAATCTCTTCTGCCGTTTCATTAATCAAACCTTGCGAATGCAGCGTTCCGGACAGGATAGCGGGCATTTCGGGGAGATAAGGCCGAATATTCATGTTGTTTAGCGTCGCTTCACTTTGCCATTGCAAACCGTCTTTCCAACGGATAAAACCGGTTAATTCGATGAATCCATTTAGGGCGCTCAATTTAGCCTGTTCTGCCGAAATTTCGTACAGCTTTCCTCGTCCGACAACGTTGATTTTGGTTTTAGGAATATGATTAAGCCCCTCCACATTGCCGTTTAAATTCAACTGATAATCCGGCAAAGTTCCCGTCAATTGCGCATTAAGGCCGGCTATTTTTAACGGTGTCGTTCCTTCGGCAAAGGAAAATTCACCTTGCGAGACAGCCAATTGTAAATTAAAAGGCGTTTTCTCACGGTTTAATTCCACTTTTCCGACAAGCTGAGCGGCCAATCCGCCCTGAGTATTCAGCGTCAACAATGTGGTATTTTTTAGCGCCCCACTCGCCTTAAAATGAATTTGCGTGGAAGGAAATAAGGTTTTATCGGCAGATTTTATTTCATTAATATTCGCATTAAGTTGAATATCTAATGGAAAGTCGTCGTTTAGATGTACGACGCCCTGCGCCTTTAAATTCAAAACGGAGCTGTTCAACGCCAATTGCTGCAATTGAATCCGGCGGTCATCCATATCGGCGCTTACCAGCGCGGTCGGCATGCTAATTTGTTGTACTTCGGCACCTGCACGATCAATTTGTCGATATTGCCAGTTTTTCCCTTCAATTGATTGAAGATGAAGCGCAAAAGGCAATTGAACACCGTCAAGATTCAATAACGGCGGCGTTAATTGTCGCTCAAGTTCATCCCAATCTACAGGCGCCGGCGCTTTCGTCGGTTCAATCTCCGTTATTTGTTGAACCGTCACAACGCCTTCTTCCAGCAGCGTTGGCGCCAATGTTAATCCCGATTCATTGTTTAAACTGACCGCACTTTGAAGGGTTTTCAACGTAAATTGGGTTTCGTCAATTTTCAAAGCGAAATCGCGTAGCGTAATATTTTGCACATCCAACCCGAAAGGCAAGGCGATGCGTTGCATCGGGGTATTATTTGGACGTTTATCTGCGCTCGACGGCGTTAATGAAGCAGTAATTAAGGTAATATCGGGTTGTTCGAGCGTGAGGTCATTAACGCAAATTTCGGCATTCCATAAACATGCCAAATTTATCTGTAAACGCGTTTTCGCCACATTAACGGCAAGACCGTCGGCTTGATATGCCACATCGTTTAACTCAAGCCCGTCCTGTAAACCGCCGTTAATTTGTCCGATTTGAAGCCCGGATGAAAATTGATCAATAAGACGAATTAAGCCGCGCTGACCGGCCGGAAAAGATAAACTGCCCGCTAAACTTAAAATAAGGCAAAAAACGACCGCACTTCCAAGGCAACATAACTTTTTAAAAAGACGTTTCTTCACATTGGTTTGGGAACGCATTGACGGGGTTTCGCTCGCTTGATTTTCGTTCTGTGATTTCATGACATTCCCCTAAATTTCTGCGCCTAACCCAATATAAAACTGGATATTTTTGCTGTTATCCGGATCATGAATCGGCGTGGCAATATCAAATTTTATTGCGCCGACCGGCGACGCCCAGCGAACACCGACACCGCTGCCGTAGCGAATTTCCCGTCGGCTAAAAGAATTTGCTGCTAAACCGGCGTCAACAAAGGTTGCCGCCCACCAATTCGGATAAACCTGATACTGATATTCTAATGAAGCCGCCGCTAAACGCGAAGCGCCGATTAATTTTCCTTCATGATTTTTCGGTGAGATTTTTTTATAGCCATAACCGCGCACACTTCGGTCACCGCCTGCAAAAAAGCGTAATGCCGGTGGAATTTTATTAATATCTTTTGTGTTTAAATAGCCAAGTTCGGCGCGGGTAACAATTCGATGATTATCACGAAAAGTCCGAATCCAAGCGGTAGAGGCCTGAATTTTAAAGAAGTCAACATCCGACGCCCAGAATTTTCGACCTAAATCAACCGTGATTTTCTGCGTATCTCCCCAAATCGGAAAGAGGCCGCCGCGCAAACGGGAACGAGTTAGACCGACGGTAGGATAAACCAATAAAGTATGGTCGGTGACATCCGCCTGTGTGAAACGATCATAACGAACGCGCAAACCGCCGAAATATTGCCAGCCTTGACGATTATTCCAATAACGTAATGCGGCAAAGGTTAATGCGCTGGTTTTCGTGTCGTTATCGTCCTCGCTTTCCCATCCGCCGGAAAATTCATAGTAATAATTCAGCGGATTTTTCAATAATGGCATTTTATATGTCGCTTCAATGGTTTGTTTCGGGCCGGACAGATACATATTCGTTCTGAAACTGTGACCGCGACTGTTTATCCAGGGTTTTCGCCATCCGATTTGTAGATGCGGCCCAGTGTCGGTGGCAAAACCGACGCCCAATTCCATGGCATTTTTTTTGCGCGGATAAAGAAGCAGATCGACATCGACCGTTTTGTTCTCCGCATTGACCTGAGGCTGCAACAAAACGGAACTAAACCAGTTGGTTGAAGAAAAATCATTGGTCAATTCGGATAAGTCCGCGATGGAATAAGGTTCTCCTTCGTGAATATTAAGCATATTATGCAAATAATCCGAACGAATTTGTGCATGACTGAAAGAAATATGACCATAGTGATAACGCTGTCCGCTGTCAAATAAGATACGCCACCAAGCCTCGTGTGTTTGCGGGCTGATTTCCAATCGTGCGACTTGAAATTCACCGTCAAAATAGCCGCGACTGAGGGCTAATTTGGCAAGCGCATTTTTATAGTCATCATACTTTTGATGCTCAACCAGTTCGCCTTGTTTAGGCAATTGATTCCGTAAGGAAGAAAACGCGTCATCCTCGCGGGCGGCGCCTTCAATAGCGATTTCTGTCCCCGCGATTTTAGTCGGTTCGCCGGGTTTAACATGAGCGATAAGCAGCGGAAGCGCGCCGGCGCGCGGTTTTAATTCAAAACTGACCGACGATTCGTAATAACCGAAAACACGCAAGCCACGATCCACCGCTTTTCTCACCAACGCCTGATAGCGCTCGGAGCCGTCCATTTCCTCTTTATCGATTAATTCGACATTCAAACGCGTATTTTGAATCGCGCGATACCCCCGAATCCCCTGAATTTCAATATCAACCGTTTGCACAGCCAAAGCAAAACAGCAATAGAAACCCAAAAAAAGTGCGGTTGTTTTTCGAAGAATTTTTTTCATCACCCGGTTAAACAAGAAATTTCCCAAATCAGATTGCCTTAGTTTACCGATAAATTCACCGCAAATCATGCTTTTTTACAATGGAATTCGGTTTTTTTAAGTATATGACGTTCGGCATCGATATTGAATAACGAATGAATTATTTTTGTGTCGCAACTCGTTATATTTCTTATTTTTCAATGTGATGTTTTGGAAAATAAATTAATAACCAACACACCGGCAATAATTAATGCAATGCCGAGAAGCCCTGGACCATCAATTTTTTGATCAAATAGGAAATAAGCAACAATTGCCGTTAATACAATGCCGACACCCGACCAAATAGCATAAACCAAACCGACGGAAAGTGTACGAAAAACGATGGAAACGCAGTAAAAAGAAAAGCCGTACAGCACCAGCGCAAAAACGGTAGGTATTAATCTTGTGAAACCATCGCTTACTTTTAATAAGTTTGTCGCAATAATTTCCAAACCAATTGAAATAGAAAGTAAAATCCATGGAGTCATTATTTTTCCTTGTTTTGTGTTGTAAATTTCATTATAACTGACCGCACGTTAAGTTCCGAGAAATAAAAATGTAATATGAATTTTCATATTGCATTGATTTATAGAGTATTAAGCTAATATGGGATATACAGAAAGTATAAAAAAATAACCTTTTTAAACAAAGTATACTTTGTTTGGTATTGACATACCAAACAAACCCTCCTGTTAATTTTATTAAAAAAGGTGCTGTTATGTCCCGACTTACTCAATATGAAATAACATTGTTAGAGCAACTCGATAAACAAATTGATAAATCAGAAAACCAAGAATTACGTTATCAATTTTTAAGTTTAAAAATTAAATTAGTTAAGTATCTAAATCAACAAGAAATTAACTTACGCGCACTTGAACTTGAAGAACGGAAATTAGATGAGGCATCAAGATCATATCGTCCTTATCGTACTCAAACCGATAGATCTACAAATTTATTTTAACAAGGGATAGAAATGATGAAATTGATTAAATGGGGGCTAATACCATTAGTATCATTAATGCTGATAGCTTGTTTTAATGACCCTAAAGCCCCAACAGTAGAAAATTATAAAGTAGCGTTACAAAAGATGTTAGATACCCAAGTTGGCACTTGTATCAATATAATAAACAATGTTTATGTTGGTCGTAGTGCAAGCTACGATTATGATATAGTTTATAGTCTTAATACGTCATGGGTTCCAGGAAATAGATCACTTGAAATTTTAAACACGTGGGTTAAAAGAGGCGTTCTGGAACTTAAATATTCAGAAGCCGGTGATGAATATTCTACATACGGCTATAATTACACCGATAAGGCTAAGAAAGAATTCGATATATCTAAGGATAATAAGGTAATCTGTATGGGGAAAAGAGAGTTAGGCGATCTTCTTCAGGTATCGGAGCCCTTAGTTGATCAATTTGATGGTGAAACGTCCGTGGATATTGTTGCGACTTATCAAGTGACTAATGTGCCGGATTGGATAAATGAGATTGAAGACTTTAAAAGAACTAGACAAGGCAAATATAAGCTAATTTTAATGCATGATGGTTGGGTAGAAAAATCTCTGTTAAAGTAGTATAAGTTATCGGGGAAAAAAAGCAAACCCTAAACACTTATATTATTAATAGTCATGAACAAAAGTGCGATTAAAAATGATCTGCTCCCCAAAAGTTGGACTCAACCACCAACAATTGAGGTGCAGATTTTTTATGGGTAAACACTACACAACAGAATTTAAATTATAGGCTCTTCAACCTATCTTAAACGGGAAAATGAGTATCAGAGAAGCCGCGCGTTTTTACAATATTCCTTCCAATGCCTTAGTCGGAACGTGGTTGAAACGGTTTGAAAAAAGTAGCATAAAAGGATTTATTCCACGCAAACCATCAGGGCGACCGCCTATGAAACCGAAATATGCCAAATGCTACCGCCACCCAAAACAGAAGAAGACCGGTTGCGTCTGAGAATTTTATAGCTTGAA
>CAURMH010000029.1:0-20558 GCA_963525745.1 uncultured Pasteurellaceae bacterium
CTAAAGGAGTTGGGAAGCAAGTACTCGGACTCCAAGTGCGGTCGAAAAAGCGCAAGAAATTCACCACCTACCGAGGCACAATAGGCCATATCGCCCCGAATCGTCTTGAGCGTGATTTTAAGGCCACGGTCCCGAATCAAAAGTGGGTGACGGATATCACGGAGTTTAAAGCGAAAGATGGGGAAAAGTCTATTTATCCCCAATTTTAGACTTATTTAACAATGAGATAGTCGCCTTTAATCTCAGCCACTCACCGAATTGGGCACAAGTAGAGTCTATGCTAAAAATGGTCATCAAGCGTCAGAATAAAACGAAAGAAGAGATAGTTGAAGCGGTAAGAGATTATTTGGACTATTATAACCACCGTCGAATCCAACTAAAATTAAAAGGACTGAGTCCGATATAATATCGTTGTCAGTCCTTGAATTAATGGTCCGGATTTTTGGGAGCAGATCAATTTGCCCGCTCTTTCCATCCTTAGTTATTATCCTGCCACAGCGATGCGTTTCATATCGGTCATATAGCCGCGCAATTCTTGTCCTATTAATTCGACCGGATGATTTCGAATCGCGTCATTGACATCACGTAAAGTTACATTATCAATTTCTACGGCAGGCGTTGGTTCACCTAAATCACCTTTTTGTAAGTGAGGAATAATTTCTTTGGCTAAAATCGGTGTGGCGACGTTAGAGAATAAATAGTTGCCATATTCCGCTGTATCGGAAATAACCACATTCATCTCATATAACCGTTTACGTGCAATTGTATTAGCGATTAACGGTAATTCGTGCAAAGATTCATAATAAGCCGATTCTTCATAAATGCCGCTTGCTACCATTGCATCAAACGCCATTTCCACACCGGCTTTCACCATCGCAACCATTAATACGCCGTGATCAAAGTATTCCTGTTCGCTGATTTTGCCTTCATATTTCGGTGCATTTTCAAATGCGGTTTTGCCGGTCGCTTCACGCCAGGCGAATAAATCGTGATCGCCGTTTGCCCAATCTTCCATCATTACACGGGAAAATTCACCGCTGATAATATCGTCCATATGTTTTAAATAAAGGAAGCCGAGTTTTTCTTTAATTAATTCTGCAAGCTCAAAAGCACGTAATTTGGCGGAGTTGGATAAGCGATCCATCATTAATGTAATACCGCCCTGTTTTAAAGCTTCGGTAATCGTTTCCCAGCCATATTGAATCAATTTTCCTGCATAAGCTGGGTCTTTTCCGTCCGCCACCAATTTGTCGTAGCAAACAATTGAACCCGCTTGCAACATGCCGCAAAGAATAGTTTGTTCGCCCATTAAATCTGATTTTACTTCCGCCACAAAAGAGGATTCCAATACACCGGCACGATCACCGCCTGTCGCACTCGCCCAGGCTTTCGCAATCGCCATCCCTTCACCGCGCGGATCATTCGCCGGATGGACGGCAATTAAAGTAGGCACACCGAAGCCGCGTTTATATTCTTCACGCACTTCTGTGCCGGGGCATTTAGGCGCAGACATCACAACCGTAATATCCGGCCGAATTTGCTCGCCGACTTCGACGATATTAAAGCCGTGGGAATAACCGAAAGCCGAATCTTTTTTCATCAACGGCATGACATCGGCAACGACTTTGCTGTGTTGCTTATCTGGGGTTAAGTTAATAACCAAATCTGCTGTAGGGATTAATTCTTCGTACGTGCCGACATTAAATCCGTTTTCACAGGCGCGTTGAAAAGAAGCGCGTTTTTCAGCAATCGCTTCTTTACGCAATGCATAAGCCACATCTAAGCCGGAGTCGCGCATATTCAGCCCTTGATTCAAACCTTGCGCGCCGCAACCGACGATAACGATTTTTTTGCCTTTTAAATAATGACAGCCGTCGGCAAATTCACTGCGCTCCATAAAGCGGCAGCGGCCTAATTGATCAAGTTGTTGACGTAAATTTAAGGTATTGAAGTAATTCGCCATTTTTTATCCTTTATTGTATGAAAATGAAAAAAATTAATTAAAATCCTCTTTGGATTTAATGGTTTCTATCTCATTATATTCCTTCTTATGATTGCGTAAATTGATATTATTGAAATAATATATTGCAATTTTTACAACATGTTTCGTCATGTTCGGTAAAGTGCGGTCGTTTTTAACGGAGTTTAGGAAAATGGAATTTAATGATTTAAAAATTTTTTTACATTTGGCAAATAGTCGCCATTTCAGCAAAACGGCCGGTCAAAACCATATGTCGCCGTCGACCCTTTCACGTCAAATTCAACGTCTGGAAGAAGAGCTTGGACAACCGTTATTTATACGTGATAACAGGCAGGTCACCTTAACCGGAACAGGGGAATTATTTTTACCGTTTGCACAACAACAATGGCAGCAGTGGCAACAATTTAAACAACAGCTTTTAACGGATAGTGCGCAATTAGTCGGCGAATTACGCTTATTTTGCTCCGTTACGGCTTCTTATAGTCATTTGCCGACTATTCTCGAAAAATTTCGTTCCCATTATCCTCAAGTCGAAATTAAATTGACGACCGGCGATCCGGCTTCCGCACCGGAATTGGTTCAAGCCGGGCTGGTGGATTTAGCCATAGCGGGACGTCCTGATAATTTACCAAATACGATGGCATTTCATCATATTGACAATATCGGTTTATCATTGATTGCGCCGCGTATATTTTGTACGGCAACGCAATTGTTGCAGCAGGATCCCATCAATTGGCAGCAAATGCCGTTTATTTTTCCGCAACAAGGCGCCGCCCGTCAACGCGTCGAACAATGGCTGAAAGGTAAAAAAATCAAACACCCGCAAATTTATGCAACCGTTGCCGGACATGAAGGTATCGTTCCTATGGTAGCATTGGGTTGTGGTTTGGCGATGTTACCCGATGTTGTTATTCGTAACAGTCCGATGCATAGTCGGGTTTCCGCGCTGCCTTTGGATGAGCCCGTCGAGCCTTTCGAACTGGGTGTTTGCGCTCAGAAAAAATATCTTGAAAAACCATTAATTCGTGCATTTTGGACGATGTTAGAGTAGATTAGTCGGTACGAAGTGCGGTCATTTTTAGGAAAGTTTTATGCTTAAAGGCACGTTGTTTTCACTGCTTGCGTCGGTTTTATTCAGCTATATGTATTATTTTTCAACGTTGTTGGGATCCCTTGGCGGAGAAGGCATTTTCGGCTATCGCATGATTTTGACTTTTCCTTTCGTTTTAGGCGTCATTATTACCTTTCGGCAGACTTATGCGCTAAAAATGCTTTTTCGTCGAATTGTACTCCAACCGTCATTATTGCTTGCCATTTCGCTTTGCAGCGCCATTATCGGTTCGCAGATGTGGCTTTTTTTATGGGCACCGAACAACGGCAGCTCCTTAAGTTTGTCTCTCGGTTATTTGCTTTTGCCGATTTGCTTGGTTGTTATCGCTCGAATTGTTTTTAAAGAATACATTTCTCCGCTGAAGTTCGTCGCCGTCATCTCCGCCTTAATCGGAGTCGTGATTAACATCAGTCTAAAAGGCGGTTTATCTTGGGAAGCTTCTTTCGTCTGTGTCGGATACAGTCTTTATTTTGTCATTAGGAAGAAACTACAACTAATGAACTTAGCCAGTTTTTGCCTTGAAGTGTTATTTATGCTTCCGGTTTGCATTTACTTCGTCGGTCAAATTAATCTCGCCGAAATATCGCAATCGACGCCGTCTATTTATGGGTTACTGGTCGGGCTCGGATTCATCAGCGGAACGGCGTTGACATTTTACATTGCGGCCAGCAATATTTTACCGATGAACGTGCTGGGTTTATTAGGTTATGTCGAGCCGGTAATGATGGTGATCATTTCGTTTTTATTGGGGGAAGTCGTCGATATACGGACTTATCCGCTATTTTTATGTTTATTGCTTGCTATGGGCTTAATTCTTATCGATGGCATTTTAACGTTACGCAGACAAGGGATTAAACCGCATGTTTAAAGAAATATCGCCGGAACAAGCTTGGCAAATGATGCAAAACGGCGCATTTTTAGCCGATATTCGCGATAGCGCGCGATTTCATCAATCGCACGCCAAGGGCGCATTTCATTTAACCGAACAAACTTTTTTACAGTTTGAGCAGCAATTGGACTATGATTCACCGATTATTATCAGTTGTTATCACGGCGTTAGCAGTCGTGCCGTAGCGACCTTTCTGGCGGAACAGGGCTACGACGATTTATACAGTATTCTCGGCGGTTTTGACGCTTGGCAGCGTGCCGGCTTACCTACGGAACATTTATAATTAGCAAATTTACCATGATCTTATTTAATCAATTAACGTTAAAACGCGGTCAAACCGAATTGTTGGAAAATGCAAGTGCGGTCATTAATCCGAAACAAAAAGTCGGATTGGTCGGTAAAAACGGCTGTGGAAAATCCTCTTTATTGGCGCTTCTAAAAAAGGAATTACAACCGGAAGGCGGAGAAGTTAGTTATCCGCAAAATTGGGCCGTCTCTTGGGTGAATCAGGAAACGCCCGCTTTAGCGATTTCGGCTTTAGACTACGTTATTCAAGGAGATAGAGAATATTGCCGTTTACAAAACGAGCTTAATCAGGCAAACGAAAACAATGACGGACATGCCATTGCGCGCATTCACGGTCAGCTTGACGCCATTAACGCGTGGACGATTCACGCCCGCGCGGCCGCGTTACTGCACGGTTTGGGATTTCCCCAAGAAGACATTGCACGACCGGTCGGCGCTTTTTCGGGCGGTTGGCGGATGCGGCTTAATTTAGCGCAGGCGTTGCTTTGTCCGTCTGATTTGCTACTGCTTGATGAGCCGACCAATCATTTAGATTTAGACGCCGTCATTTGGTTGGAGCATTGGTTGACGCAGTATCGCGGTACATTGGTGCTCGTTTCTCACGACCGCGATTTTCTCGATCCGATTGTGGATAAAATTTTGCATATCGAAAATCAAAAATTGCACGAATACACGGGAGATTATTCCTCTTTTGAAATACAACGGGCGACAAAACTGGCTCAACAAGGTGCCATGTATCGCCAACAACAGCAAAAAATTGCGCATTTACAAAAATACATCGATCGCTTTAAGGCGAAAGCGACAAAGGCCAAACAGGCACAAAGCCGAATGAAAGCGTTGGCTCGCATGGAGCTCATCGCGCCGGCTTATGTTGACAATCCTTTTTCCTTTAAATTTTTTCCGCCCCATGCCTTGCCCAATCCGTTGGTGACCCTTGAACAGGCTTCCGCCGGCTACGGGGAAGGAGAAAGTGCGGTTGAAATTTTAACGAAAATTAAACTTAATCTTGTGCCGGGTTCGCGTATCGGATTATTAGGCAAAAACGGGGCGGGTAAATCCACGTTAATTAAACTTTTAGCCGGTGAATTAGAACGTTCGCGAGCGAATTTTCTTCCCTTTAACGGAGCCGTTGGCAAAACCGACGTTCAAAATTCTTCGGATTTTGTGACCGCACTTTCAGGCAAAGTGCAGCTTGCCAAGGGCGTTCGATTAGGGTATTTCGCCCAACACCAGTTAGATAGTTTACGTGTCGACGAAAGTGCGCTGTGGCATATGCAAAAATTGGCACCGGAGCAAACCGAGCAGCAGATTAGGGATTATCTCGGCCGCTTTGCTTTTCATGGTGATAAAGTCAATCAAACGGTTAATTTGTTTTCGGGCGGTGAAAAAGCGCGCTTGGTTTTGGCATTAATCGTTTGGCAGCGGCCGAATTTGTTATTACTTGACGAACCGACCAACCATCTTGATTTGGATATGCGCCAGGCGTTAACCGAAGCGCTCATTGATTATGAAGGTTCACTTGTGGTTGTATCGCACGATCGCCATTTGTTGCGCAATATTGTGGAAGAATTCTACTTGGTTCATGATAAACAAGTGGAGGAATTTAAAGGCGATTTAGACGATTATCAAAAATGGTTAAGTGAACGAAACGGTCGTGATAACGACCGAAAGAACGGTGAAAAAAGCAGCGAAAATGAAAATATCAATGTAAACCGTAAAGAACAAAAACGTCGCGAAGCCGAATTGCGCCGACAAACGGCGCCGATACGCCAAAACATTTTAAAATCGGAAGAAAACATGACCGCACTTTCAGCGCAATTGGCCGACATTGAAAACCGACTTGCGGACGGAGAGCTTTATAATGCGGAAAATAAAGAAAAATTAACGGCATTATTGGCAAAGCAAGTCGCACTAAAGAAAATGTTGGAGGAAGCGGAGCAAAATTGGCTGGTTGAACAGGAAGCGTTGGAAACGATGCTCAATAATAGTGATCAAATACCGGAAGTACGCTCATGACCAAACCGTTATTTCAACACACAAAGTTGTTGAAGTTTTGTCCGCAATGCGGTGAGCCCTTGATAATAAAACAGGGTAAAAAAGGCTTGTTTCTCGGATGTCGTGCTTATCCGAACTGCGATTATTTGCAGCCGTTACAAAAAAACGAACATAAAATATTGAAAACGTTAACCGAACGTTGCCCTCAATGCGATCATGTATTGCAACTCAAACAAGGCAGTTTCGGCATGTTTATCGGTTGTAGCAATTATCCGGTCTGTCATTTTGTGGTGCGTGAAGAAACCGAAACCCCGATTGAACAAGCGCTCGATTGCCCTGAGTGCGGCAAGGGACAGTTGGTTCCTCGCCGCGGGCGGCAGGGAAAGTTCTTTTTTGCCTGCGATCAATTTCCGAAATGCAAATTTTCCGTTCCGTCACAGCCTTACGCTGAGCCTTGCCCGCAATGTCACTTCGGTGTGAGTTTTATAAAGCATCAAAATACGCAAGGTCGCCTTTTTCAATGTGCTAACAAGGCATGCCGTCATCAATTCGAGAAACTCCATGAAGATGAATGAAATTGTCGAACGATTAAAACGGGAAGACGTGGTCGCGTATCCGACCGAAGCCGTTTTTGGCTTAGGCTGTAATCCGCACAGCGAAAGTGCGGTCAACAATTTGTTAATTTTGAAAAATCGCCCTGTTGAAAAAGGCTTAATTTTAATTGCGCCGGATTTAATGTTTTTACATCCGTTTATTGAGCAAAGCCTATTGAGTCATGCGCATTTAGATAAACTGACCGCCCATTATCCGCATCCTGTGACTTGGGTCGTTCCTGCCAACCCGAACACGCCGAAATATCTTACCGGTCGTTTCGATCGCATCGCGGTTCGGATAACCGATCATCCCGCGGTTTGTGCGTTATGTAAAAATGCAGGTTTTGCTTTAACGTCGACCAGCGCCAATTTGAGCGGTTTGCCGCCGTGTAAAACGGCAGAGGAAGTGCGGTCACAATTCGGCAAGAATTTTCCGGTATTGGATGCCTCTGTCGGGAAGGCGCAAAATCCTTCGGAAATTCGCGATTTATTAACCAATCAACTTTTTAGACGAGGATAGTTATGGAAAAATATGCCGTATGGGGCAATCCGATTGTGCAAAGTTTATCCCCGAAAATTCAAATGTGTTTTGCGGAACAAACGCAACAATCGATGGAATATGTCGCAAAGTTAGGCGATCTTACGCAATTTGAACAACAATTAGCGGTTTTTTTTGCCGAAGGCGGCTGTGGTTGTAATATTACGGCGCCATTTAAAGAACGCGCTTATCAATTCGCCGATCAGGCCAGCGAACGGGCGCAAATGGCGGGCTCTTGTAATACGTTGAAAAAACAGGCGGATGGGAAGCTTTACGCCGATAATACGGACGGGGTCGGTTTGGTCACTGATTTGCAGCGCTTAAATTGGCTCGCATCGAATCAACAGATTTTAATTTTGGGCGCCGGTGGCGCAACAAAAGGCGTATTGTTGCCGCTGCTGCAGGCGAAACAAAATATCCTACTGGCGAATCGTACATTGAATAAAGCCGAGGCGTTGGCGGCCCGATTTCAGCCCTTCGGTAATATTCAAGCCGTCGCGATGGAAGCTATTCCGGTTAAATCCTATGATTTAATTATTAATGCGACCTCGGCGGGTCTTAGCGGCGGCGCGATTGACATGCATCCCGATATTCTGCGTTTGGGGCGGGCACATTACGATATGCAATATGCCAAAGGCGACGATACGCCGTTTATTGCTTTGTGCAAATCCTTGGGCGCAACAAAGGTGAGTGACGGTTTGGGCATGCTCGTTGCGCAAGCGGCACACGCTTTTTATTTATGGCGCGGCATTATGCCGGATTTCGCTCGGATTTATCAGGAACTTAAACCATGACCAAACCTATTAGATGCCCGTGGGTGGGCAATTTGCCGATTTATCTTGATTATCATGATAACGAATGGGGGAAACCGCAATTCGATAACCAAAAATTATTTGAAAAGTTGTGCTTAGAAGGTCAACAGGCGGGATTGTCTTGGATCACCGTTTTAAAAAAACGGGAGGCTTATCGTCAGGCCTTTCATCACTTTGAACCGGAAAGGGTGGCAAAAATGACCGCACTTGACCTTGATCGTTGCATGCAAAACGAGGGATTGATTCGCCACCGCGCAAAACTCGAAGCTATTGTGAAAAATGCAAAGGCGTATTTGGCGATGGAAAAGTGCGGTGAAAATTTCAGTGATTTTATTTGGTCGTTTGTTAACCATCAGCCGATTATTAATGATGTGCCTGATTTACGCGTGGTGCCTGCTAAAACGGATGTCTCGGAAGCCTTGTCCAAGGCGCTTAAAAAACGCGGTTTTGTGTTTGTCGGCGCGACGACTTGCTACGCTTTTATGCAATCGATGGGGTTGGTGAACGATCACTTAAATGACTGTTGCTGTAAATAAATTTCCAGTATAATCGCGCGGATTTGTTCAGAATAAGAGCTTACTATGAAGAAAAAATACACATTAATTTTGTGGTCGATTTTAACCGCACTTTATAGCCAACAAAGTTTGGCCAATCTGCGTTCTCAATGTCTTATCGGCGTGCCACATTTTAATGGAAAACCGATTTCCGGCGAACCGAACGATCAGCCGGTATATATTGAAGCGGATAATGCAGAAATTAATCAGCCGACTCAAGCGATTTATAATGGTCGCGTCGATATTAAGCAGGGCAATCGTCATTTAACGGCTAATTCGGTTGAAGTGGCTCAGGCGGAGAATCAATCGTCTCGCTTCGCTTATGTGCGTAATGGTTTTGATTATCGCGACGAACAAATCAATTTATTAGGTAACGATGCCGCGTTTAATTTGGACACGAAGGACGGTAACGTTACGCAGGCGGATTATCAATTCGTTGATCGTCAGGGACGCGGTAAAGCGGAAGAGATCGAATTACGCAATAATTACCGTTTAATGAAAAATGCAACCTTTACCTCTTGTTTACCGGAGAGTAACGCGTGGGCGATTGATGCCACGGAAATCCGTCAACATATTCAAGAAGAATATGCGGAAATGTGGCATGCGCGCTTTAAAGTACATGGCGTGCCTATTTTTTATACGCCTTATTTACAATTACCTATCGGCGATCGTCGCCGTTCCGGTTTGCTTATTCCGAGTGCGGGTCACTCAAGTCGGGATGGTTTTTGGTATGCACAACCGATTTATTGGAACATTGCGCCGAATTATGATGCGACTTTTACACCGAAATATATGTCACGTCGCGGTTGGCAGTTAAACGGCGAGTTACGTTATTTGACCGCGATTGGCGAAGGGAAAATCGCCGGCGAATATTTAAACAAGGACCGCTATGACGAATACACTAATCGCAGTCGCAAACGCCACTTATTTTATTGGAACCATAGTTCTCGTTTTCTACAAAATTGGCGCTTTAATATCAATTATACAAAAGTAAGCGATCGTCGCTATTTTAACGATTTTGAATCGGATTATGGTAGCAGCACCGATGGTTACGCCGATCAATACGCCCGTATCGCTTATTATAAACCGAACTATAATTTTTCCGTTTCGGCACGCCAGTTTCAAATTTTCGATCAGGTCGATATCGGCCCTTATCGTGCTTTACCGCAAGTAGATTTTAATTATTATAAAAACAATTTGGCCGATAATTGGTTGGATTTTAAGCTCTATGCTCAAGTCGTGAGATTTAATAACGACAGTGCATTAATGCCTACCGCGTGGCGTTTTCATTTAGAGCCGCAATTAAGTACGTTAATGTCGAATAAATATGGAAGCCTGAATATTGAAACCAAACTTTATGCAACGCGTTATCACCAGAAGAAAGGTTCTTCCGCCCGTGCAGAAGAAGTGCAATCGAGCGTCAGCCGTGTGTTACCGCAGATTAAGGTGGATTTACAAAGCGTATTGGCTTCAACTAAAACCTTGATTGACGGTTATACCCAAACCATTGAACCTCATATTCAATATTTAGTGCGCGCTTATAAAGATCAAAGTAATATTGGCTCAAAAAGACAAAACGCCTATTTAGGCTACGGCTATGATTCTGCATTGTTGCAACAAGATTATTATTCTTTATTCCGTGATCGTCGTTATAGCGGCTTGGATCGTATTGCTTCCGCCAATCAAATTACCTTAGGTGGTACGACCCGATTCTATGATGAGAATGCCAATGAACGTTTTAATTTATCTGCCGGGCAGGTTTATTATCTCACCCCCTCCAGAATCGACGATACGAGAGAAAACAGAACACCGAAATCCAGTTCTTCTTGGTCATTAGAATCGAATTGGAAAATTACCGATGCTTGGAACTGGCGGGGCAGTTATCAATATGACACACAATTAAATCAGGTTTCTTTGGCGAATACGACGTTAGAATTTAATCCGGTAAAAAATAATTTGATTCAATTAAACTATCGCTATGCCAGTCAGGAATATATCGACCAGAATTTAGGACGCAGCGTAAATCGTTACGGACAGGATATCAAACAGCTTGGGGCTGTTGTGGCATGGGAAATCAATGATAATTGGGCAGTTGCAGGCCATTATTATCAGGATATTGCATTGAAAAAACCGGTAGAACAATATATCGGCGTGCAATACAACACTTGCTGTTGGTCGGTCGGTGTTGGTGCAAGACGCTACGTCACGGAAAAATCAAATCAACATAATGATGAAATACGTTATGACAACAGTATCGGCGTCACTTTTGAGCTTCGCGGACTTGGTACCAATGATCATCAAAGTGGCATTGAAGATATGTTGAAAAAAGGGAAATTACCTTACATTTCCGCATTTAGCTTATAATTTGGGGGGGGCGATAATATTCGCCCTTTATTTTTAAAATTTCCTCAAAAACGACCGCACTTTATTTTCTAAATTCTCCTTTATTTCTTATTTTCTATTTCCGTAAAAATGGCTAATTAAGTTGTATCTTATTATATTTTAAAATATTTTTTATTATTTAAACGACTTTATGCTGATTCTAAATTAGAACTATTCTCAAAAATCATATTCAAGCAGTCTCTAATATTTCCATCATTACTTTGATTATTCTCAATTATTTTTTTTATTATCGGAGTATAATCAGGCAATAACCTTACATTAAATATGTGATTGGAGTAAAACATGCAACGAACTGACGGATTACTTTCTGCTTTAAATGACTCATTAGCGACTGTTTCGCGTCGTGATTTTATGAAATTATGTACCGCACTTGCCGCTACTATGGGGCTAAGTTCAAAAGCAGGCGCACGGGAAATGACACAGGCGCTAACGGATCCGAAACGACCGCCCGTCCTTTGGATTGGAGCTCAGGAATGTACCGGTTGCACGGAATCACTTCTACGGGCTACCCATCCGACAATTGAAAATCTTGTGTTGGATATGATTTCCTTAGAATATCATGAAGTGCTTTCCGCTGCATTCGGTGAGCAAGCCGAGGAAAATAAACATCGGGCATTGGAACAATATAAAGGCAAATATGTGCTTGTTGTTGATGGTTCTATTCCGGTTAAGGACGGCGGTGTATATTGCATGGTAGCAGGAAGACCGATTATTGAGCATATCAAAGAAGCCGCAAAAGGCGCGGCGGCGATCATTGCCATCGGGTCCTGTGCTGCGTGGGGAGGCGTTCCTTCAAGCGGCGGTAATCCGACCGGGGCTAAAAGTTTAGCCGAAGTATTGCCGGGTATGCCGATTATTAATATTCCGGGTTGCCCTCCTAATCCGCATAATTTTCTGGCGACCGTCGCCTATATTATTACTTATAAAAAACTACCGGCCATGGATAAACTTGGGCGTCCGCTATTTGCTTATGATCGCTTAATTCACGAAAATTGTTATCGCCGACCGCACTTTGACGCCGGACGGTTTGCAAAAGAATATGGTGATTATGGTCATCGACACGGTTGGTGTTTATATCATCTCGGTTGTAAAGGGCCTGAAACCTACGGCAATTGTTCAAGCTTGGATTTTTGTGACGTCGGCGGAAATAACTGGCCTGTTGGTATTGGCCACCCTTGTTACGGTTGTAATGAAAAAGGTGTTGGTTTTACAAAAGGTATTTTCCAACTGGCCAATGTTGAGAATCCGACTCCACGTGTAGAAAAACCGGATGTGAATAATCAGGAAGGGGATACGGCATCAATGACCGCCATCGCCTTACTAGGCGGTGCGGCTGCAGTGCTTGCCGGCGTTACGATTGAAACATTAAGAGAGCTCTCCGTTCAACGTAAAGAAAATCTTGAAGCCAAGAAAAATGCCTATGAAACTAATGATAGAGCGAGTAAATAAGCATGGATAGACGCAAATTTATAAAAGCGGGTATTCTTGGAGGGGTCGCACTTCCTTTGAGTACGACGCGTGCTGAAGTAAAAAACAGCGAGCCAATCCCCGGCGCCTTAGGTATGTTATATGATTCAACTTTATGTGTCGGATGTCAGGCTTGTGTCGCAGAGTGTCAGCAAATTAATAAAACGCCTGTAAATCCTAAAGGGGAACAAACTTGGTCGAATAATGATAAGCTGTCACCGTTTACGCGTAATATTATTCAGGTCTGGTCTAACGGTGACGGTTTAAATAAAGATAAACTTGAGAATGGTTATGCTTATATCAAAAAACAATGCATGCATTGTGTGGAGCCCAATTGTGTGACGGTTTGTCCGGTTCAAGCGTTAACCAAAGATCCAAAAACCGGTATTGTTGGTTATGATCCCGATATTTGCACAGGCTGTCGTTATTGTATGGTCGGTTGTCCTTTTGATGTCCCTAAATACGATTATGATAATCCTTTTGGCGAAATTAGTAAGTGCGAACTTTGTAATCAAAAAGGCGTTGAGCGCATTGATCATGGCGAATTGCCGGGCTGTTGCCATGTTTGTCCTACCGGAGCGATTATTTTTGGTTCGCGGGAAGAGTTAATGGCAGAAGCGAAACGTCGATTGGCCGCGAAAGAAGGTAGTGACTACCAATATCCGCGTCAACATGTTAATAGTCAGGATAAATATTTGGTTAAAGTTCCTACTTATGAGCAGCATGTTTATGGTGAAACAGAGGGCGGCGGTACTCAAGTTTTAGTGTTAAGCGGCGTGCCTTTTGAAAATTTAGGTTTACCGAAGTTAGACGAAATCGCAACCGGCGCAAGAGCGGCACATTTACAACATACTCTGTATAAAGGCATGATTTTACCTCTTGTCGGGCTTGCCGGATTAACTTTCATGACTTATCGAAATATGCATGGTAAGGGGGCGGAAAAACATCATGAGGAGGAACATCATGAGTAAACCACGTCCGACCGGAGATCGGTTAATTTCTCGGGCTATTTTATTCTTTGCACCATTAGCAATTATTTGTCTTGCGCTTATTGTAAAGCGCATGTTCTTAGGAATTGGTTCTGTTACGGCATTAAATGGCGGGTATCCATGGGGGTTATGGATTGCTTTTGATTTGCTAGTCGGCACTGGTTTTGCATGTGGCGGATGGGCATTAGCCTGGACGGTTTATGTTTTTAATAAAGGAAAATATCATCCGTTAGTTCGCCCGGCACTGCTTGCCAGTTTATTTGGTTACAGCTTGGGCGGTTTGTCCATCACTATTGATATGGGGCGCTACTGGCACCTACCTTATTTCTACATTCCAGGACAATTTAATACTAACTCCGTTTTATTTGAAACGGCGGTTTGTATGACTATTTATATCTGTGTCGTTACACTTGAGTTTGCTCCGGTATGGTTGGGCGCTTTCGGATTAAAAAAATTCGCTAAAAAACTAAATAAAGTGATGTTCTTCGTTATTGCTCTTGGCGCGTTATTGCCAATGATGCACCAATCATCAATGGGATCATTAATGATGGTAGCGGGGCATAAAGTTCATCCTGCATGGCAAAGCTATGAAATGTTGCCCGTCTTTTCATTATTGACCGCATTTATCATGGGATTTTCAATCGTTATCTTTGAAGGTTCTCTTGTAAAGGCCTCTTTGGCTCAACGGGCACCGGATGAACGTCACCTATTTAGTCAGTTAACCCGAGTTGCGGCCGTATTGATTGCGATTTTCTTAATTTTCCGTTTTGGAGAGTTAATTTATAACGGCAAACTCCATTATGTTCTTGGTTTATTTAAATTTGAAGCTTGGATGTTTTGGGGAGAAATTTGGTTAATGACATTGCCTTTATTGGCCTTGTTCTTAGGGGAGCGTCGTTCTGACGGACGTTGGTTATTTATTTCGGCGCTGAGTATGTTATTGGGTGCTGCATTATGGCGTTTAGATTATTCGATGATTATGTACGATCCGGGCAATGGATACGAATATTTCCCATCCGTACAGGAACTATTAATTTCAATCGGTTTCGTTTCTATTGAAGTTTGCGCTTATATTTTAATTATCCGTTTATTCCCGGTTCTTTCAGTAAAAAAAGAAAAAACGGATAATCTTAAGAAAACAACCTTATTTGATGAAAATTTATCAGATAAGACAATAAGTGGAGAAAAAGCATGACAGGTAAAAAACGTATTACAATTGATCCTATTACCCGCATTGAAGGTCACTTGCGTATTGATTGTGAAATTGAAAATGGCGTCGTCACTAACGCATGGTCGACAGGAACAATGTGGCGCGGCATGGAGAATATTGTAAAAGGGGCGGATCCTCGCGATGCTTGGATGATCATGCAGCGTATTTGTGGTGTATGTACAACGGTGCACGCCATTATTAGCGTTCGCGCAGTTGAAGATGCTATCGGTGCTAAAGTGCCGGTAAACGCGCAATATATTCGTAATATGATCCTCGCTGCGCATAGTATCCACGATCATATTGTCCATTTTTATCAATTATCGGCGATGGACTGGGTTGATATAACTGATGCACTTAATGCCGATCCTGAAAAAGCGGCCGATATGTTAAAAGGTATTTCGACTTGGGGTTTAAATAGTGCCAATGAATTTCGTAACGTCCAAGCGAAAATTAAAAAATTAGCCGACAGCGGCCAGCTTGGTATTTTTGCCAATGGCTATTTTGGTCATCCGGCGATGAAATTAACGCCAGAGGTCAACCTAATCGCGGTTGCCCACTATTTACAGGCGCTAGAATGTCAGCGTGATGCCAATCGGGTTGTCGCATTACTGGGCAGTAAAACACCGCATATTCAAAATTTAGCTATCGGCGGCGTGGCGAATCCAATTAACTTAGATTCTGCCGCCGTATTAAATCTCGAACGCTTAACATATGTTAAAGCCTGTATCGATCGTTTAAGTGACTTTATTAATCAAGTTTATAAAGTGGATGCGGCTATTTTTGCCGCCTATTATCCTGAATGGCTATCATTAGGAAAAACATCCGGAAACTATTTGGCCGTGCCAGAGTACCCATTAGATGAAAATAATTCCAAATTTGCTTTAACCGGCGGATTTATCAAAAATTTTGACATGAATACTTACCGCCCGATTACTGCACAAAAGGACGATTTTGTTGTGAAAGGAATTAAAGAAAGCGGTAAACATGCTTGGTATGAAGACGATGAACCGCTGGAACCGTGGGTAGGTTTAACGCGTCCTAAATACACTGAATGGGATGAGAACGGTAAATATTCGTGGGTTAAAGCACCGTCATTTTATAATGAAGTGGTTGAAGTGGGGCCGTTGGCCTACTTATTGGCGAACCTTGCTGCTAAAAATGAGGTTACTACAAAACATTTTAATGAACTAAAAGTCGTTTACGATAAATTGGCCGGGCGTTCATTAGAAATTAAAGATTTACACTCTACTTTGGGTCGAGTACTTTCCCGTTCGGTTCATTGTAGCGTACTAAATGATATTCTGGTCGAGCAGTGGCAACTACTTATCGATAATATCGGTAAAGGCGATACCATCGCCTACTTAAAATCCGATATTCCGTCAACAGGAGAATTTAGAGGCGTTGGCTTCGGTGAAGTGCCTCGCGGTATGTTGTCGCATTGGGTTGTGATTAAAGACGGAAAAATCGAAAACTATCAGGCGGTTGTGCCGTCTACTTGGAATTCCGGCCCTCGCAATCAAAATGATGTCATGGGGCCGTATGAGCAAGCATTAATTGGAACGCCGGTTGCCGATCCGACTAAACCTCTCGAAGTAGTGCGCACAGTGCATTCTTTCGACCCTTGTATGTCTTGCGCGGTACACGTAGTTAATACGGAAACCGGTGAAACCACCCAGGTTAAGGTATTGTAATGAAGCCGTTAATTCTTGGTATCGGCAATATTTTATTAAGCGATGAAGGTGTTGGTGTCAGAGTAGTGCAGCACCTTGAAAAAAGTGCGGATTTTACACCGCACTTTGACATTGTTGACGGCGGTACCTGTGGTATGGAACTGTTAGATGTCTTAGCAAATCGCGAATACGTTATTATTATTGACGCCATTATCGCAAATAAACAACCCGGTGAAATAGTTGTTCTGAAAGACGAGCAAGTTCCTGCATTATTTTCGCGTAAAATTTCGCCCCATCAACTCGGTATTTGCGATGTGCTTTCCGCCTTAAAATTAACCGACGAATATCCTAAACATCTCTGTTTAATTGGTATTCAACCGGCGTCTTTGGAGCCGCATATCGGCCTTACAGAGGCCCTAGAAAATATTTTGCCGTCCGTCTTCCAATGTCTATCTTGCCAGCTGCGCGAGTTTGGTCTCCCTTCTCCTAAGGTAAACTAATTATCATGTATCAACACAAAACAAATGAAAATTCGACCGCACTTTCCCAGCTGATAGAGGGGTATGCGGAAAATCCTGCCGGATTATTTCGTGATGAGATGGAAAAAGTGTCTGAAAAAATGAAGGATTTGCCTTTTTATCGCGCCGATATCCCTTGTTTTTGCCCTAAATTTGTTCAATTTGAAAATCAATGGGTTGGTACCGTGTTAACGCCGTGGATGCTTAGCGTTTTGGTTTTACCGGGCCCTAGTCAACAATGGGCGTCACGTACGATAGGTGATAAAATCGCCCTTTCCATGCCTTATAAAAGGTTAAATTTTACGGTGAGCGCTTTAGATAATATTCCGCAATATTTAAGCTGTTCTCTTCAGTCTCCGCTTGATGCCGGTTTGACGAAAGAACACGCGGTTCAATTGACAAAGGATTGTTTGACGATGGCGCTTTCTTTGCCCATGAAAAATACGACACTGGATCTTAATCGTCGAAATATTTTTGCTGCGATGGTAAAATAAGGACGTTTAAATTCAATAGGAAAATGTAATATGTGTTTAGGGGTTCCGGGGCAAATTATCCAAGTGGGCGATTCTGAGTTGCAGCCGGCGATTGTTGATGTATGCGGCGTGCAGCGCGAAGTCAATATCTCATTAATTTGTGAAAATTCACCGGAGGATTTGCTGGGTAAGTGGGTTTTGGTGCACGTTGGATTTGCGATGAGCGTTATTGACGAGATTCAGGCAAAAGAAACACAAGAAGCCCTTATCTCAATGAGCCAGCTTGACCATGAAGTGGATGACTTTAGTAGACTCAGCCGCAGTGCACCTTAAAAGCAGATAGTAAAAAAGAGTAAAATTTTCTATCACTTAGTTATCTTAATATATCGACAATTTTCCGTTGTAGGAATTCTAAAAAGCCCTCGCCGGTTGGAATAGCTTGAATGAGGGAGCTTCTATTTAATAACGTTGAAATTTGAGAAACACGGCGATTTCCAACCGCACTTTCAGCTTCTTTCGACATGACCCAAAAGCACGCCCCTTCTTGTTGTCCGTTGTCGTTCTCCAACACCCAACCGACCAGCGCGGATGGCATTTCTTGCTGTTCCAGATCCAGCAACGCCAACCGTAACGGTTGCCAAATGGTTTGCTGATTTACCGCCAAAAACAGCGAATTGCCATGAATTTGCAAGGTTTGCGCCAGTTGAAAGGTCGCCGCATTATTGATATTCGCCATAAAATCTAACGGGCTTGGCAGGTTTTGTGCCGTGAGTTGGCGGAACATTTTGTCGAATTTACCGGGTGAATTAAACGGTGAGCCGAGATAAATACCGCTTTTCTCCGTTAAATAAGGCTTGAGCGGTAATGCGCCTAGAAGAGCAAGTTGAGTGAAGCGGCTTAAACGACGGGCATCAACGCCATGTGCTTTGAGTTGTTGGCGCAAGGTTTTGTCGTCCATATCGTTACTGATGAACTGGTGGATTTGTCGGATAAAGTAGCTCATTTGTTTACCTCAAGCAGCCAAGCTATATTGCTTCCACCGAAACCTAAAAAATAATTTAAAAAACGACCGCACTTTTGCGGTTCGCTTTTCAATTGATTGAATAAAATGGCGCTTTCAAGCGCCCCACTTGCGCCAAGGGTGTGTCCCGTTTGGGTTTTTATGGAAAGCCATTGCGCATGTGGGAAAATTTCTTGTAAAACCCGTAGTTCCATTTCATCGCTATTGCCGCCGACGCCATGGACTTTCACGCCGTCAATGTCGGCCGGCGTGAAATTGGCATTATTGAGGCAGGCATTAATCAGGTTACGCAATGCCGATTCACTGCTGTTGGTGAGATTTTCGTTATCGGTTAGCGTCGTGACGCCCACTATTTCGCAAGGCAATTGTGGATTCGGTTGAGTAGATAACGCCACACAGCCGATACCTTCGCCTAACACAATGCCCGTTGGGTTCGTGAGCGGCGAATATTGCGCTTCCTGTGATAACAAATTCATCGCCTGAAAATGCTCGAACGTCAGACGATTAAACATCTCAAAGCCGATAACCAAGGCTTTTTCATACATGCCGCTTTTCAGCATTTTATAGGCATACCCCATTGCTTGTGCGGAGGAGGTGCAAGAGGTGGCGAAACTGAACACCTCCGTTTGATAACGGGCACGTAAATCCTCGGCAATCACTGTCAGGCTATGTTCTTTCGGCAATGGGAGATTGTGCGCCAGACGGGCTTCGCAATCGCTGATAACATAAGCGGTGGAACCGAGCAGAATGGGAATATGCTTCAACTTGCTTTTATTCCAGCCCGCCTGCTGTAAAGTGCGGTTGATTTCCACATCAAAATACGCGTAAAGCTGTTCAAGGGAAAGCAAAGGCTCCTCAAAAGCATTGAAGTACGGAAAACGGAGCGGTTGCCCCAACATATTGGAGGTGCGCAGCCCTAAACTGTCGGCAAACTTGGCGGAGGCAGCGTTGAGATAAATGTTCATCAGACTTTTTGGTGCTGTTCGCGAATAAAGGCGGCAAGATCGCGCACGTTCATCATGTGTTTACGCACCATGCGATCGCCCTGCAAACGCACACCGAAATGGGCTTGCAAGGCCACGACAACCTGCAAAGCATCTAAAGAATCCAACTGAATGCGGCTTTGTTCGCCAAATAACGGTTCTTCGTCGCTGATTTCTGTCGGGTCAAATTCATCTTTTTCCGTTTCTTGGATAATCAGTTTTTTGAGTTCCTGTTCTAATGCCGGATACTCCAGCGTGAAAAGATAAGCCATTAGAATCTCGCTTGTGTTGTCAATTGTCGTTGATAAATTAATGTGGCTAAAAGTAGCGTAACAATGCCGAAACCGCTTAACAAATAGATCGGTTGCTGAATTTGGCTAAGCGCGTAATGATTCAGCAATAAATTCTGAAAACCGCTTAATGCCCAGCCCATCGGGGAAAATTGCGCTACAGTTTGCATGATCTCCGGCATGACATAAACGGGCACCATAATTCCCCCGATTGCCGCCATAATAATAATGCCGCCACCGCCCAATACTACGGCATGCTCGGTGGTACGCGCCAGCACGCTCACCAGCAAACCATAACCCAACGCGGCAAGGCTAACGGCGCCGGATAGCACAAAATAAGGCAACCAATCGCCCGTTAACCCAAACGCCGGCATATCTAGCGCAGGCAATACAAAATAACCGAGCGCCACCATGCCGACAAATTGCAGTTGGTTGATGAGGAAATACGGAATCAATTTGGCAACAATCTGGCTCCATGCAGAGGCGCGCGCCATGCGCAGACGGGTAAGCGTGTTGGTTTGTCGTTCCATCGCCATCACATTGGACAGGGGAATCATGATAAAGAACATGCCGAAAATCAGCCAGGCGGGCACGCTATGTTGCACGGAATTCGGCTTAGAAACCTCTTTTCCTTGTCGATTCACATAAATTTCCTGCCATAAATCTTTTGTAAGATAATCGTTAATTTGGGCGAATTTGCTATCCAGTTCTTTATTGACTTTATTTTGAATCTCTTTGATTGGCTTGCGTTTGTT
>CAURMH010000030.1:0-19630 GCA_963525745.1 uncultured Pasteurellaceae bacterium
GGGAGTCCCCATGTGAGAGTAGGTCACCGCCGAAGACTTATTAAGTAAAGCAAAGCGAAAAGAATAAAGCAAAGTGAAAAGACCCGGTCGAAAGGCCGGGTTTTTTGTTTTTAGTTGATATAAAAATGTCCGGTGGGATAAGTTAAAAAAGCAAGTCAAAACGCATATCTCATTTCTTTCCATAGTATAAAAATAATCAAATTTGTAACCCAGTATAATCGGTAGCGTTTTAAATATACTTGATACATTGCCGGGTACAGATTCTACGATTATTAATGCAATTTCTTATATATTCGGTGCAATTTATGCAGTTATTGCAAATAAAGCATACTATTTACATTTAAGAAAACATTCAAAAAGCTGGAATCCTTTTGAAGGGCTATTATGCTAAAAGTATTCAAATTATCAATGCCTTGTCTATCAACACTGTTCTTGTTCGGATGCTTAGAACTCGATTTACCAAAATGTGATGACAAAGAGACTAAGCAGTTACTTTCTCAAGTGATTAATCAAAATTTGAAAAAGATGAACGAACGTGAAGTATTGGTTTCATTGAAAAACATTGACCAAGTTGCCTTTAATAAACATACCAGAATTAGAGTGTGCAAAAGTAATGCGATTTTTTCTAATGCAAATGAAATATGGATGAACTATAAAATTTATTGGGGAAAATCACAAAAAGGCGGCCCGGAAAAAGAATTTTTTGTTGAGATTATTGATGCAGAGGGAATCATACTAGTTTTGTCGCCTTGAATACCCTTCCGCCCCAAAATTTGGGGCTTTTATATGCTTTTTCACTTAGGCTCAGTAAAACAATGCAAATTTTAACCGCACTTTAGGTTTCCTAATCCATAACGCTGCAATTTTTGACTTAAAGTGCATTTTGTCGTTATCATCCTCTCGGGTGAAAGCGGGCGTGTAAATATTTCAAACGGGCTTTTGCAATATGTGTATAGATTTGGGTGGTAGAAAGATCGCTGTGTCCGAGTAGTAATTGCACGGCACGAAGATCGGCGCCATGATTGACCAAATGTGTTGCAAAGGCATGGCGTAGTACATGGGGAGAGAGCGCGTCAAGATCTATTTCTGCTAAAAGCGCGTAATGTTTGACTCTGTGCCAGAAAGTTTGGCGTGTCATTTTTTGGCCGAGCCTGCTTGGAAATACAATATCTGAACTTACGCCAGATAATAAAACCGGTCGACTGTATAATATAAATTGACGTATCCAATAGACCGCTTCTTCACCAATCGGAACAATTCTTTCTTTATTCCCTTTACCGATAACCCTAACGACACCTTGCTGAAGATTCATGTTTTCGACGGTTAATGTGACTAATTCACTCACCCGCAAGCCGGTAGCATAAAGCAATTCAAGCATTGCTTTATCCCGTAATTCCAATGGAATTTCCGTATTTGGCGCATTCAGTAAATCTGTAACTTGTTCTTCCGTTAAATATTTAGGCAAACGTGATGGGAGTTTTGGGGAACTTAAAATTGCGCTCGGGTCATCCTGTCGATATTTCTCTCTATATAAATACTGAAAAAATTTTCGCATCGCGCTCAGTAGGCGGGCTGTGCTGCTTTCCTTATAACCTTGTTGAAGTCGGCTTTCCAAAAATTTTTGTAAATCGCTCCCTTGAAGCGACGTGAATGTTTTGTTATCTTTTTGAATCCATTCATAAAGTGCGGTCAAATCTAAACGATAAGATTGTACGGTATTATCGGATAGGCCTTTTTCCAGCCAAAGCATATTTAAGAATAATTCAAGCAACGCACGATCTTGCATACTTAATTTCCAAATTAAAGAAGGAACTAGAACGATTTTTCCATTTCTTCTGAGCGATTTGCGCAAGCAAATAATGCCCGATAAATAATGTCATTAAAGTGCCGTTCCTTCATCACCGCTAATGCTTTTTCTGTCGTTCCCCCTTTCGAGGTGACATTTTCACGCAGTTCCGAAAAAGGAATCGTCATATTTTCTATTGCCATTTTGGCGGTACCAAGCATGGCTTGCTGAATAAATTTTCGGGCATTTTGTTCGTCTAATCCCATTTCTAGCAAAGCTTGTTGCATTGCTTCCAGCATATAGTAAAAGTAGGCCGGACTACTGCCGGAAGCGGCTGTGACGGCGTGCATTTGTCTTTCATCATCAAGCCATACCGTTTCTCCCACCGTGGAAAGTAAATATTCCGCAAAAGCGCGGTCATTTTTCGGTAAGTTTTCGGCTGCAAATAATCCGGTGATACCTTCGGCGATAAGCGCCGGGGTATTAGGCATTGCCCGAATGACAGAGATTGCGCTTGGTAATAAAGAAAATAACCGAGCCGTCGAAACACCGGCCGCAATTGAAATCACTAATTTATGATTAAAATCGACCGCACTTAAGGCACGGCAGACATCTGCAATCGCCTGAGGCTTTACGGCGAGTATGATGACTTCCGCCCGTTTGACGGCAGAAAAATTGTCTTTTGAGGTATACGTACCAAGGAGTGAAAAAAAAGCAAGTTTATGTTCGTTGGGATCCGTAACCATAAGTTGATTTGCCGGATAGCCTTGCCGTAGGAGGCCTTCAATAATCGCCCGAGCCATATTGCCTCCGCCGATAAAGGCGATAAATCTGTGTTGCATTTTGTTCACCCTTGGTTATACGCTACAATGAGCTCCTATTTTACTTAAATATGAATAAGGATCTACTCGTGTGGTTCAAAAACCTATTAATTTACCGCTTAACCAAGTCGTTGGATTGGGATTTGGAAAGATTGCAATTACGGTTAGCGGCGTGTGAATATCATCCCTGTGGGCAACAAGATCAATCTAAATTCGGTTGGATTGCGCCGCTGCGTAATGGTTCCTCATTATATTTTTCAGCGGGAAAACAGATTTTATTGTTAGCTTGTCAGGAAAATAAAATCTTGCCTTCAAATGTGGTAAAAAATGAGCTTGAGGCGAGAATTGCACAGCTTGAAAAAACGGAAAATCGAAAATTAAAAAAAGTTGAGAAGCAAAGTCTAAAGGACGATGTGGTGATGACTTTATTGCCGCGTGCATTTAGCAAAATTCAGCAAACGGCATTATGGATTGATACGGAAAATCAACTCGTTTATGTGAATACGGCCTTAATAAAACACGCGGAGGCTGCGTTAGGCTTACTGCGCAAATCATTGGGCTCATTACCTGTTGTACCGCTTGCTTTTGCCAATGAGCCGTCGCTTGAGATGACGGATTGGTTGATGCGGGAGCGAGTGCCTAATTGGCTGGTTGCGCTGGAGGAGACGGAATTGCGCGGGACTAAAGAAGACAGCCTCATTCGTTGCAAGAATCAGCCGTTATTGGGGAATGAGCAAATTCTGTCTTTATTACAAGCGGGTAAACATGTGACGAAATTAGCACTCGAATGGGAAGATGCGCTGACATTTGTATTAAATGAAGACGGCAGTTTAAAACGGTTAAAATTTGCCGATTCGGTGCGTGAAAAAAATGAGGATATTTTAAAAGCGGATTATGCACAGCGTTTTGATGCGGATTTTTTGTTAATGACGGATGTTTTGGCAAAATTAGTCCATAATTTGCTTGATGAATTTGGCGGTGAAAAAGTGAGGCTAAGTGAAATCGATAAGGCTAAGTAAGCCTAAAGTGCGGTCAATTTATATCAAATTTATCAATAAATTACCGCATTAAGTAACTTTTTAGCATAATCCGTGCTGACGTATTTTAGTTGATTTACGGCACATTGTTCGACGATTTTGCCATTATTTAGAAAAAGAACGGAATCGCATAAATAGCATACCATTTGAATATTATGCGTAATAAATAAATAACTTAATTGGTATTCGTTTTTTAGTGTTCTCAATAGTTCCAAGAGTTGTACTTGGGTGACCGAATCAAGTGCGCTGAGCGCTTCATCAAAAATAATTAGATCGGGGCGGCTGATTAATGCACGACAAATTGAAACACGCTGCATTTGCCCTCCTGAAAGTTGGTGTACTGCCGTATTGAGAAGTGTTGTAGGCAGCCCGACTTTACTTAAATATTCCATGACGTTGGTTTTCTGTACTGATGTTTTTATTCCTCTCAGGCGTAAAGGTTCGCGAATGGCATCAAACACATTCATCATTGGATTAATTGATGAGGTATAATCTTGAAATACCATGCTGATTTTTTGCTGTTGGCGCGCCGTTTCAATTGATTGGCCATGAAGTAATATTTCCCCCTTATCGGGGGATTCCAATCCGCTGATAAACCGTGCCAATGTGCTTTTGCCTGCGCCGCTGCGACCTATAATACCCAGGCTTTGACCTTGTTTTAGGTTAAAAGAAACATTCTCCAAAACCTGTTGTTTATGCTGCCGAAACAGGCCGTTTGGCAGCATATAACGTTTATTGATTTGTTGTACCGAAAGCAGCATCCTTACCTCATTATTCGTTCAAAAGGCTGATTTATTCTCTCCCGCATCGCTAATAGATATTGAGTATAGGTATGTTGAGGCGAGTTGAATAATAACGCTTTTGGGCGGTGTTCGATTAATTTGCCCTGTTTAAAGATGGCGATTTCATCGGCAATTTCTTTGGCCAGCGCCAAATCATGCGTAATAAAAATAAGCGTCGTTTGCTGCCGTACAAGTCGTTTAAATAGCGGAATCAACTCGTACTGCGTGAGCGCATCCAATGCGCTGGTCGGTTCATCGGCAATCAGCAATTTAGGCGCTAATGCCAAATTTAACGCCAGCATAACCCGTTGTAATTGTCCACCGCTTAATTGATGAGGATAACGCTTAAGATAGTCCTGAGCCGGTTGTAACAAGACGCTTTCCATCGTGCTGATTATTTTATCCCGGCATTGCCGTTTATTTCCTTTGCCATGAATTTGTAATGTTTCTATCAATTGTTTTCCCAGCGGAAAAATCGGATTAAATGCATTCATGGCATCTTGCGTCATCAGCGTAATTGTGCTGCCACGCAGGGTATTGAGTTGTGAAAAGAGCGGTCGATTTTGGAAGAAAATTTCTCCGCAGCGGTCGATCCCGTTGGGCAATAACCCCATGATTGCCTTGGCAAATAAACTTTTGCCGCTACCGCTTTCACCAATAATGGCTAGAATTCGACCTTCTTGTAACGTTAAAGAAACGTGGTTAATTAATATATTGTCGCCGCATTTTACACTCAGATTTTTTATGTTAAGTAAGTCGGGTTGGTTCAAGGTATTTGCCCTCGTTATTGATATTGTTAGTTAGGTTGTTTTGTGTCAAACCAATCGCGTAAAAAATCGCCTAGGCCGTTAAAAGCTACGGTAACCGTAATAATTGCAATGCCGGGCGGGAGCATTTGTTCCGGGTGAGTCAGCATGGCATTTTTAGCGTCCGCCAGCATTACGCCCCATTCCGCCGTGGGCGGCTGAACGCCAAGACCGAGAAAGGACAGCGCAGACATTAATAAAATGACACTTCCTACATCGGCTGTCGCTAAAATAAGCAATTCGGCACCGGCAACGGGTAACAAATGGCGTATGAGAATGTGCCAATGCGAAGCACCAATGATTTGAGCATAGAGAACATAATTTTTATGTGTGTATTGTTGTACGATGCTGCGGGTCATACGGGCATACCATGCCCATTTAACGATAATCATGGCGATGATCATGTTACTTCCTCCTGGCCCGAAGAAACCGACCAACGCTAAAATCATGACCTCGCCAGGAAAAGAAAGCATGATGTCGCAGGTTTGCATGATGCTTTCTTCGATTTTACCGCCCATAAGGCCGGCCAATAGCCCAAGCAGGATACCGATAAATAAAGTCACGCTCATGGCGAATAGTGCGTAAAAAACCGATGTTCTGATTCCCCATAATAAACGGGAAAAAATATCGCGGCCGAGGTGATCGGTACCGAGCCAATGTGTTGTGTCGATGACACCGAATTTGAGGTGAATATTCGTGGCGTCGGGATCATAGGGGCTTAGCCAGGGTGCAAAAACGCCCGCCAAAATGACCGAACTTATCATCAGCAGACAGCAAAGCGCAAAAGGATCGCGATACAGTTTTTGCCTTATCGTCATCACGCTCGCGCCTTATTCAAACGGGGATCAATTCGATGACGTAATAGATCGGCTAAAAAATTAAAGGTCAGAAAGAGCGCCGCCATAAATAGAATATAAGCTTGAATCATCGGATAATCGCGATTAAAAATCGCTTGTACGCATAATCGTCCGAGGCCGGGGAGCGCAAAAATATTTTCGATGACAACAGAACCGGCAAGCAGTTTCGGTAAACTCATGGCAAAACCGGTGAGCGTTGCCGTAAGCGCATTAGGTAAAACATGGCGCAATAAAATGCGTGAGCGAGAGAGGCCGCGCGCTTTAGCGTAAAGGACATAAGGTTGTGTTTGTTGATTCAACATCGCGCCGCGAAGCAAACGCACATAGAGGCCGGTATACCCGAGGGAAAGGCTGAAAGCGGGCAATAAATAGCTATTCCAAGCGGTTATCCCGCTGACGGGGAAAAGGTTTAACCGAACCGATAATCCCCAAATGAGCAATAACGCCAGCCAATAATTTGGTATGGCGGTTAAGGTAAAGATAATGCCGCGCAAGCCGCGGTCGAGTCGTCCGTTCGGAAAAAAAGCACAAATTAATGCGATGCCTAATGACAACATCACGATAAAGAGGGCGGCAAGTGCGGTCAATTTTAAGGTAATTGGCAAGGCGAGCAACATTTCTGCCGAAACAGGTCGGCGGGTAATGAACGAATAACCAAAATTAAAATGTAAAATACCCCACAGCCATGCGCCGTAGCGCTCGATAAAAGGACGATCGAGACCGAATTCAAGTCGGGTTTGTTGTATAATTTCATCCGTTAATGTGATGTCGTTCGCGCGTAGGGCAACGCTTGCGGGATCTAACGGCGTGAGATTCAGCAGTATGAATGCAATCAATGAAATGACGCCGATTCGCGGAATAAGGCGTAATAATCGACGTAGAAAATAATTTTTCATGGCGTGTTTGAATGAAATGACATTTTCTCAAAGGGGATTTCATATTGTGAAACATTAAAATCAACCCCTTGCAGCGAGCGATGATAAAGCGCCTTGGTTCGCGAATATGTCAGCGGAATGTAAACGGATTGCTCCGCAAGATAGCGAAATACATCGGTGTAAAGCGTTTGGCGCTCCGACTCGTTCGGTGTGATAAGTAATTGATTAATCATTCGATCGATTTGCGCTTTTTTCGGTAAGCCTTTTTGCGCCTGATAATCGGCATGAGCAGGAATTCTGAAAGAGGAGACGAAGGAAGCCGGATCGTAAGGTTTTCCCCAAGAAAGGGCATATTGTAAATCAAACCGTCCTGATTTTTGTCGCGCTAAAAAGGCTTGTTTTTCTTCGCCTAAAATTTGTAAATCAACGCCGATTTGTTTGAAATCCGCCTGTAAAAGCTCGGCAATGTCTTTTTCGGCCGCATTGTTGATATTGTACGAAAGCAGGAGCGACAACGGTTTGCCTTCTTTTTCACGAATCAATTTACCGATAGGAAGACGCCAACCGGCAGCATCAAGCAATTCGGCCGATTTTTGCGGCGAGAATGCGTAAGTGGCAACTTCAATATTACAGTAAGGGACTTCTTTCGCCATTAGGCTTTCTGCGATGGATTCGGTTCCGTTAAACACCCCTTCCGCAACGGCTTTTTTATTTACCGCATGGGCCAACGCGCGTCGCACCTGTGGATCTGCCGTAATCGGGCGGGTGGTATTAAGAATAAGCGTGCGTGATGCCGTCGGCGCGCTGAGTTTTCCGATAAATTCCCTTTCGCTGTTTAACGCTTCAAATCCCGCCATATCCAACATGTCGCCATCTGCGCCGAAAATAAGTTGAATGTCGCCTTTTTGCAGGGCTAACAGTATCGTTTGTCGATCCGGAATAACGTGCCAAATGACCGCACTTAAAGACGGTTTTTCGCCCCAGTAAGACGGATTCGGCGTAAATCGAGCGAATTGGTTTTTGCGATGTTCGGCTAATATCCACGGACCTGTTCCGGCGTAGTCAGTGACACCGTTTTCGGTCTTTCCATCGATAAATGCGCGCGGTGAAATAAATCGAAACGGTCGCGTTAGTCCTAACTCAATCAGCGTTGGATAATAAGGGGTCTTGAGTTTTAATTGAATAGTATCGTCGTCAATCACGTTAACTTGATCGATTTGTCGAACCAATTCCAGCCAGGCGTGGCGTTGATAATTGGCTAACACGGCCTCGAAATTGCGTTTTACCGCATGGGCGTTAAAAGGTTCGCCGTCGCTAAATGTCACATGACGACGCAGATGAAATGTATAGGTTTTATTATCGTCGGAAATTTCCCAACTTGTAGCTAAATGAGGGACGACGCCTTGCTCGGTATTGATGACCAACGGCTCAAAGACCATATTTTGCGCCGCCATTTCTCCGCTATATAAATGCGGATTAATGTCCCGAATGTCTTTCGTGCTGGCATAATCCAATATATTATCGGTCGGCTTAGCGGACAAAACCGATGAAGCGAAGGTGATAAAAACGGATAAAAGTGCGGTCAAAAATTTTTGCATTTTGGTTTCTCATTTATTTTTGTGCAATCACCATAAACATCGGTGTCGAACGATAGTTAATCTTTTCCGCCTCATCCCACAACGTCTCACCGATTTTGGTATCGACCAGAAGGCGGCAGTAGCCTATCTGCAGCAGCGTATTTAAATCCCACTGCGGCCGCCGCTCACGACTGAGAGGCAGTCGGCGCGCAATGGTTTCCATTGCGGCGGTGTCCGTATCGGCATAATGATCAGGAATATTTAATCGCTGTGTTGCGGCGCGATCTTGTTCAAATTGTTCACGCAACTTATTGTCGAATAAATATAAATACCAATTGGCGTCGAAGTTAATTAATCGCCCGCCTTTTTTCAGTACACGATGCCATTCATCATAGGCTTGCGCAGGGTTGGCCAGATTCCAGGTGACATTGCGGGTAACGATCAAATCAAATTGTTCATCTTCAAAAGGCAGCGTATGAACATCAGATTGCACAAATTCAATGGCGACGTCATAATTCGCCGCATTTTGACGCGCTTGCATTAACATTTTTTCAGTTGCATCCACGGCCGTTACCCGATGTCCCGCTTGCGCCATAATAATCGCAAAAAAGCCCGGGCCGGTGCCGATATCCAATACGTTTAATTGTCGCCCGTCTGACGGCGCTTGTGCTAAAATAGCCTCTTGCCATTGTTGTCGCTTAAGGCTTTGAAGCTCTTCCACATTAACGTCGCTATAACCTTGTGCGCGATTTGACCAATAATCGGTGATAGCCGATAAAAGCTGTCCGTGTTCTGAATTTTGTTTCACTGCAAACCCTTAACCGCTTTGTTTGAATGATTTTCACGTATTGTAAAGTGCGGTCGAATTTTAGCAAGTTTTAGTATTTAAAAAAAGGGCTAAAGCCGTTAGAATAACCGCACTTAAATTTTATTTGTATTAGAGAGTAGTATGGCTGTTTTAGATGTATTAATTTACCCCGATGAACGCTTGAAAACGATTGCGACGCCGGTGACGGAAGTAAACGATGAAGTCCGTCGGATTATCGACGACATGTTTGAAACCATGTACCAACAGGAAGGCATCGGTTTGGCCGCCACGCAAGTCGATATTCATCGACGTATTATCACGATTGATATCGACGGAACGAAACAAAATCAAGTGGTATTGATTAACCCTGAAATTATGAACAGTAGCGGCGAAACCGGCATTGAGGAAGGTTGTTTGTCTTTGCCGGGGCTACGCGGTTTTGTGCCTCGCAAGGAAAAAGTGACCGTAAAAGCCCTCAATCGCGACGGCGAAGAATTTGTGTTGGAAGCCGATGAATTACTGGCGATTTGTATTCAGCATGAAATTGATCACCTTAACGGAATTGTTTTTGCCGATTACCTTTCGCCGCTAAAACGTCAACGTATGAAAGAAAAACTGCTGAAATATCAAAAGCAGGTTGCCCGCCGCAAATAATAAATGCCCACACAAGTGGGCTTTTTATGCTTAGAATGATCTTAAATTATGACAAAACCCCTTAATATTATTTTTGCCGGAACACCGGATTTTGCCGCGCAGCATTTGCAGGCATTGTTACAATCATCCCATCATGTGATTGCCGTTTATACCCAGCCGGATAAGCCGGCCGGGCGAGGCAAAAAACTGCAGGCGAGTCCGGTAAAACAACTGGCAGAACAACATCAAATTCCCGTATTTCAACCGAAATCGTTGCGTCAGCCGGAAACTCAGGCAGAATTGACCGCACTTCAGGCGGACGTGATGGTCGTGGTGGCTTATGGATTGATTTTGCCGCCGGCAGTGCTGGCCGCCCCCCGCTTGGGTTGCTTGAACGTTCACGGTTCACTTTTACCGCGTTGGCGCGGTGCCGCCCCGATCCAACGGGCGATTTGGGCGGGCGATCGACAAACGGGTGTTACTGTGATGCAAATGGACGCCGGTTTGGATACCGGCGATATGTTACATAAAGTATATTGTGATATATCGCCGCAGGAAACGTCAGCGTCGCTATACGCCAAATTGGCGAATATTGCGCCTGCGGCGTTAATTGACGTCCTAAATCATTTGGAGGACGGTGTTTTTCAGCCGGAAAAACAATCAGATGTGGACAGTCATTATGCGGAAAAACTGTCGAAGGAAGAAGCGAAACTTGATTGGAGATTATCTGCCGAGCAATTGGAGCGCTGTATCCGTGCCTTTAATCCTTGGCCCATAAGTTATTTCACGACAGAAGATTCGCGCGGTCAGTCACAGGCGGTCAAAGTGTATCAGGCAACTGTATTGCCTCATCAAAATCAGCCGGCGGGAACAATTTTAGCGGCGGATAAAACGGGCATTCAAATCGCAACGGCGAACGGTGTGTTGAATTTATTGCAATTACAGCCGGCGGGTAAGAAGCCCATGTCGGCGCAGGAGCTGCTCAATGGCCGTGCAGACTGGTTTAATGTAGGCAAGGTTTTGGCGTAATGGAAAAAACGACACAAAAAGCAAAGCAAAAAATAACACAAAAAACGACCGCACTTTCAAGTCGAGCGGTTGCCGCCGACGTCATTTTATCTGTATTGGCTAAAAAACAATCTTTATCAGTCCTATTGCCTGACGCACAACGGCGAGTTAAACCGCAGGACGCCCCTTTATTACAGGAAATCGTTTTCGGCGTTTGTCGTGTGCTGCCCCGCTTAGAACAAATTATCAACAAATTGGTAACCACACCGCTGAAAGGCAAAATGCAAATTGTGCATTGCTTATTGTTAATCGGTCTTTATCAACTGCTTTATATGCGTATTCCGGCTCATGCCGCCGTGGATGAAACGGTCAGTGTCGCTAAGGCATTGCGCGTCGAAAAATGTCGCGCATTAGTGAACGCCGTGCTGCGCCGCTTTTTACGCGAACAGGAACAAATTTTAGCGATCGTCGATAAGCATTGGCAAACGCTGCATCCGGATTGGCTGGTGAACAAATTAAAATCGGCGTATCCGAATTGGCGTGAAATTATTACGGCAAATAATCAAAAGCCGCCGATGTGGCTACGTGTTAATCAACAGCAAAATTCGACGGAAAACTACCGCACTTTATTGGCCAAAGAACAGATCATTGCCGAATGTGCCGGCCCGCCTTGCGCGTTGCGTCTTAAGCAGCCCGTCACTGTGAGTCGTTTGTCGCAGTTCGCCGACGGGGCGGTAACGGTTCAGGATTTACATGCGCAATGGGCGGCGCTTTTGCTGACGCCGCAAAATGGCGAATTGATTTTAGATGCTTGTGCCGCTCCCGGCGGTAAAACGACGCATCTTTTAGAAATTGCCCCGCAAGCAAAAGTGATTGCGCTGGATGCGGAAGCTTCTCGTTTAGAACGCGTGCGGGAAAATCTGGCGCGCCTCGGACAACATGCTACGGTCATTTGCGGCGATGCCGCACAGCCGGAAAAATGGCTCGATGAAATAGGCGGAAGTGCGGTCGAATTTGACAAAATTTTGTTGGATGTGCCTTGTTCTGCGACAGGCGTGATTCGCCGCCACCCCGATATAAAATGGTTGCGGCAGCCGGAGGACATTGCACCGCTGGTGGCGCTGCAGCGTAAAATTTTGCAGGCGTTGTGGCGAAAATTAAAACCGGCCGGAACATTATTGTATGCCACTTGTTCGATTTTACCGGAGGAAAACAGCGCGCAAATCGCCGCTTTTCTCGCGGAGCAGGAGGACGCCGAACTTTTGCCATTGCCTTTTGAGTCGCAAAGTGCGGTCGGTTTTCAGTTTTTTCCGAACGCGCGGGGCGGCGATGGATTTTATTATGCCAAATTGCGTAAAAAGCCATGAAAATGAGACGGGGGAAAAATGAATTTGCCAGACATTGATGTCGTTATTCCTTGCTATAACGCGGCGCAAACTTTGGCTCGAGGGGTGGCCTCCGTATTGGCTCAGCGGCAGTTGGGGAAGATTTGGTTGATTGATGATCGATCGGAAGACAATACGCTTGATGTGGCGTTGGATTTCGCGCGGCGTTATCCGGACAAGATTTATGTCGAGTCTATGCCGCGTAACGGCGGTGTGGCGAAAGCCAGAAATTGGGGCGCATTACAATCCCAAGCAGAATTTATTGCTTTTTTGGATGCCGATGACGCCTATGAAGCGGGGGCATTAGAAGCCGCCGCGAGTGTGTTTCATTTTCGCCCTGAAGTCAGTTTGGTGCGTTTGGCGTTGAAACCGGTGGGGATTGCGGCTCGTTATGCGACTCACCCGAAATTTGATTTTGCTTGGCAGCATATGCGAATGACCTGCGGTGGCAATGTGGTTTTTCAGCGTGCTTTCTTTTTAGCTTGCGGCGGTTTTCCGCAAGATTCGCTGTTCCGTATATTGGGCGGTGAAGATGGTGCGTTAGGAATTGCGACGACTAAAATCGCAACGGTGGCGACATTATTTGACGATGTCGGTGTGTTGCATTATTGCCGGGATGGGATGCATGCGGAACGTTTGCTCGACGCGATTTTGTTTAATCGTATGCCGGAAGGGGTGACGCCCGGGAAATTGGCGCAGGCCGATGAGATTACGGCGCAAATTTGTTATCGAATTGAGCGTTTAAAGTGCGGTCTAAATTCGGCGCAAATCGGAATTTTGCCTTTGGTTGTTGAACGGGAGTAAAGCGTGAAGATCATTATTTTAGGCGCGGGGCAGGTCGGAACGACATTAGCGGAAAGCTTAATCGGTGAAGATAACGACATTACGTTGGTGGATGACAATGAATTTCTCCATTTGAAAAATTTTCAGGATAAGCATGATTTGCGCGTCGTGAAAGGAATGCCGGCGTTGCCGTCGGTGTTGCGTGAGGCGGGCGCCGCCGATGCGGATTTGATGGTGGCGGTGACAAATTCCGATGAAGTGAATATGGTGGCCTGTCAAATGGGATACACTTTGTTCAATACGCCGGTTCGTATTGCCCGTATTCGTAATGCCGAATATATTCGTGAGCAAGAAAAATTATTTAATAATGACCATGTGCCGATTGATTGTTTAATTTCACCGGAAAATTTAGTGACGGAAGAGATCGTTCGTTTGATTGCATATCCGGGGGCGTTACAGGTGGCACATTTTGCGGATAACCGTATTAGTTTAGTGGTGGTGAACGCTTATTACGGCGGGCTTTTGGTCGGCTATGCGTTATCCGCTTTGAAAGAGCATTTGCCGCATATTGATTGTCGTGTCGTGTCGATTTTGCGTAATGATAAGGTAATTCGTCCACAGGGCTCTACGATTGTTGAGGCGGGCGATGAAATAACCTTTATTTGTGCGACCGAGAATATTAAGGCCGTTATTAATGAATTGCAGCGATTAGAGAAAAATTATAAGCGAATTATGATTGTCGGCGGTGGCGGGATTGCCTCCGGCGTAGCGAAATGCCTGGAAAATGACTATACGGTTAAATTAATTGAGCGTAGTGAAGGGCGGGCGAATAGTCTAGCGGAGAAATTATCCAAAACATTGGTTTTTTGCGGCGATGCATCGGATCAAAATTTATTGTTTGAGGAACATATTGAGAATATTGATGTTTTCCTTTCGCTCAGCAGTGACGATGAAGCAAATATTATGTCCGCGCTTTTAGCTAAGCGTTTAGGCGCCAAAAAGGCAATGGTGCTTATTCAGCGGATGGCCTACATTAATCTGATTGAAGGCGGAACGATTGATATTGCGGTGTCGCCTCAACAGGCGACAATTTCTGCTTTACTTAGCCATATTCGTAAAGGAGAGATAAAAAGTGTCGTGTCGTTAAAACACGGTGTAGCGGAAGCGATGGAGATTGTTGCGCATGGTGATGTAACGACTTCTAATGTAGTCGGGCGGAAAATTCGCGATTTAAAATTGCCGACCGGGGTGATTATAGGGGCGCTGCTCCGTGGTAATGATGTAATAATAGCCCGTAAGGACCTCATGATTGAGGAACTTGATCGGATTGTGATTTATATTGGTGATAAGAAGAACGTTGTAGAAATCGAGAAGTTATTCCAACCGAGTGCATTTTTTATCTAAGACGGGTTTACTTTTTAAACAAAGTATATATAATGCGCACTCTTTTTTATGAATGAAAAGGTAAAATTATGAGCTTTATGAAAGAATTTCGCGAATTCGCGATGCGTGGTAATGTGATTGATATGGCTGTCGGTGTGATTATCGGGGGCGCATTCGGTAAAATCGTCAGCTCTCTTGTTGCTGATATTGTTATGCCTGTATTAGGTATTTTAACAGGCAGCGTTGATTTTAAAGATTTGAAATTCGTATTGTCTCCGGCAGAAGGTGACCAAGCGGCAGTGACATTGAATTATGGTCTTTTTATTCAAAATATTTTTGATTTTATCATCATTGCTTTTGCTATTTTTATGGCAATTAAGGCGATCAATAAAATTAGAAAACCGGCTGAAACGAAAGCGCCTTCCGCTGAAGAAAAATTACTTACAGAGATTCGTGATTTATTAAAAAAATAATCCTTTTCTAAGTGATTAAAATAAATAGAGTCCGTGATAAACGGGCTTTATTTTATGTTTTTTCGTACAAATGCAAGATTAATCGCTCGTTTAAATATTCCCCGATATAGATTTTATCAACGGTTATTCCCTGCTGCGTTAGCTGTTCCTGTAGCCAGATTTCATCTTTATTAATAATTTCCAAAATATCATAGTCTAGTTGACCATCAATAACGAGCGGATAACGCAGACTTTCATCGCCGTATTGAATAATAGAAAGTTGCCCATTTTGCTCTAATACCGCGCGTTTTACCGAGCCGATTTCATAAATGCCGGCGGCGCGTAATTTAAACATCAAATCATGAGCCGAGACGCCATTACGCATACATTCCGATGTTTGAACTTTGCCGTTTGAAATAACCCAAACCGGTTTCCCGTCAATGATAGATTTGACGATACGGTTATGATTCTTAATAAAACGTAAAGTAAAAACCAGTAATGTCCATAGAATTAACACTAAAGAAAACTGAAACACACCGATATTATCGTTATAAATAACCCCTCCTATAATTCCGCCTAAAACGTAATTTTGTACTTGATCCATTGCTGAGGTTGGTACGAGATTACCTTTTCCCATAAGGTTAATTTGCAGCACTAATCCGACAATCCCCATGGTGAGTTTTAAACCCAGTAAGGTGTAGTTATCCATTAATCCGATTCCTGCTCAATAATATAAATATGTGGGTTGACTAAATTAATTGGCGAAAGCTTATAAGCGGTAAACTCATTGTTAAAATGTACTTCGTAATATTTTTCTCGTAAATTTAAAATCATACCGTTAGCCAGAGTTCGGCTATTGACGTTTATTTCCGTTTTGTCGAGCTTTTGGGCATTCCTAACGGAATCCAAGAAAGTCACCATGCGAGAGGTATTATTGGCATAAACTTGATTACGTTCGTATTGGTTATATTGCATACCCAGTAGAAAAATAATTAATAATAGAAAAATAATACTTAAATCGCGATATTTCGTTTCTAGACGATGACGTAGATAAAGTGATGTAACGACAAAAAGCGCGCCAAGTGCGGTAAAAATGGCGATATATTTTAAATACCCTTGGAAAGACATGGTATTTTCTAAAAATGAGTAAGAAAAAAAGGACATCTTGTGTTCTGAGAAAAATAAAGCAAAAAATAAAATCCCTATTTCTCAAGGGATTTTACATTAAGTCTTAAAGGGAAAAAGATTACCAACCTTTTACTACGCCGTCTTTAAAGTATTTTTTGGCTTCATCGTACACTTCTTCGGTTTGGTAAGATTTCACAAAATCTTGTACCGCTTTGCTGTCTTTATTATCGGTGCGCGCAACGATAATATTGACATAAGGGGAATCTTTATCTTCCACAAACACGCCGTTATCTTGCGCATTTAAACCCACTTGACCAGCATAAGTATTATTCACTACGGCTAAATCAACATCATCTAATGCACGTGCGGCAACGGAAGTGTCCACTTCGGTGATATTTAAATTTTTCGGATTTTCAACAATGTCTAACACGGTTGAAAGTAGGTTGTTCGCATCTTTTAATTTAATCAAACCTTGTTTTTCAAGAAGAATTAATGCACGGCCACGGTTTGTCGGATCGTTTGGAACCACGACTTTTGCACCGTCTTGTAATTCGCTGACATTTTTAATTTTTTTAGAATAGCCGGCTAATGGGTACACGAAAGTGTTACCTACAATCACTAAGTTGGTTAAGTTTTTCGCTTTTGTATCTTCATCTAAGTAAGGCTTGTGTTGCATTGCGTTGGCATCTAAATCTCCTTTAGAAACCGCTTCATTTGGTAATGCGTAGTCGTTGAATTCAACGAATTGAACATCTAAGCCGTATTTTTCTTTTGCGACTTTCGCTGCGATTTCAGCCACTTGGTGTTCTGGACCGGACATTACGCCCACTTTGATTTTAAGTGGTGTGGCAGCTGCCGCTTCAGGTTTTTTGTCTTCTTTACAGCCGGTTAAAATAAGGGCTGATGCGATCGCTGTCACAGTAAATAGGTGTTTTAATTTCATAGGTTTTCCTTTCTGTTAGTTAAGTTGTGTTTGAATTAACGATGATCCACTTTTTTCGCAAGTGTATCGCCGAGTTTTTGGCTAATCATCACGAATAGCACAATAATAATGGTCGCCACCCAAGTGACATAAGGCATATTGCGGTATACGCCGTAGTTAATAGCAAGACTACCTAAACCGCCACCACCTTGTGTGCCCGCCATCGCAGAGTAGCCGACTAAAGTCACGAGTGTGAGAGTAATGCCGTTAATGAGCGTTGGTAAGGCTTCCGGCAAATAGAATTTCCGTACGATTTGCCATTTTGTTGCACCCATAGCTTGTGCAGCTTCGGTTAAACCGTTTGGAATTTCCATTAGTGCATTAGCGGTTAAACGCGCCACAAAAGGCATTGCACAAATGCTTAATGGAATAATCGCCGCAGTGGTTCCGAGCACGGTTCCCACGATAAAACGTGTTACAGGTAATAAAATTAATAACAAAATAATGAACGGAATTGACCGCCCAATATTAATAATTGTGTTCAAGACAAAGTGTGTGCGGTTATTTTGCAGAATTTCATTTTTGCCGGTTAAGAATGTCCATACGCCCACAGGTAAGCCCACGATCACCGCAAGTAAGGTGGAGGCAAAACTAATATAAACGGTTTCATATGTTGCTGTTGCCACCACACTCCACATTTGAGGTGTTAATTGCTGGCTAAATGTTGCCCAGAAATCATTGAACATAACCGAGTACCTCCACGCGAACGTTGTTTTCCATTAAATAAACTTTGGCTTGTGTAATTGCATCTTCACCGCCTTCCACTTCTGCAATGGTGTAACCGAATTTCACCCCGCCGGCATAATCAATTTGTGATGTCAGAATACTAAGTTCTACGCCAAATTTTTTTGAGGCTTGAGAAAGTAATGGCGCATCCACAGAACGGCCGGTAAATTCAAATTTGATAATAGGATAAGCTTTGCTGTGTTTTGGCGTATCGGTCAGATTTTCTAAATATTCATCCGGTAAGCTGATATGGAAAGTGGAACGAATAAATTCTTGCGCAAGCTCGGTTTTCGGATTGGAGAAAATTTCGCCAACTGTACCTTGTTCTACTAAGCGACCTTGGTCGATCACCGCCACTTGATCACAAATTTGTTTTACCACTTCCATTTCATGGGTGATGAGTAAGATCGTGATGCCCAAAGTGCGGTTGATTTCTTTCAATAATTTTAAGATCGATTGTGTCGTCGCCGGATCAAGTGCGCTGGTCGCCTCGTCGCATAATAAGACTTTTGGATCACTCGCTAAAGCGCGGGCGATAGCTACACGCTGTTTTTGCCCGCCGGAAAGGTTGGTCGGATAGATATCTTGTTTATCACTCAAGCCGACAAGGGATAAAAGTGCGGTCGTTTTTTCCTGAATTTTTGTTTTTGGCGTCCCTTCTAATTCTAACGGTAGCGCAACATTTTCAAATACTGTGCGCGAGCTTAGTAAATTGAAATGTTGAAAGATCATGCCGATTTGACGACGAGCTTTCACTAATTCGCCTTCGGAAAGTTGGGTCAAATCGACACCGTCAACGACTACGCTGCCGAAAGAAGGTTTTTCTAATAAATTTACACAACGGATTAAAGTACTTTTCCCTGCACCGGAGGCACCTATCACACCGCAAATTTGTCCCTTGGGTATAGACATCGATACATTGTCGAGTGCGGTCAATTTTTTATCTGGGAGCGTAAAGATTTTTGTAATATTGCTTAGCTTAATCATATAAGCCCTATTCTTGGTTAAAGTTTAAATAGCCTTTGTATTCTAGAGGTCTAGACTGCTGTGTCAACCGTTATTGTTCATCTTTTTAGATTGATCCGTTATGACTTATTATTGCCAATTAAAAGGATAATAGAGATAATTTCACACGTTATAAAACAAATTGAGAAACAATAAAATGAACAAGGCCATATTTTTAGATCGTGACGGAACAATAAATATTGATCATGGATACGTTCATCAAATTGATGATTTTGAGTTTATTGAAGGTAGCATTAATGCATTGAAAAAATTAAAAGAAATGGGGTATTTACTCGTCTTGGTAACAAATCAATCCGGCATCGCCCGAGGTTATTTTACGGAAGTGCAATTTTTACAGCTAACCGAATGGATGGATTGGTCATTGGCCGAACAAGGTGTTGATTTTGATGGAATTTATTATTGCCCCCATCATCCCGACGGAAAAGGAGAATTTAAAGAAGATTGCCCGTGTCGGAAGCCGAAACCAGGTATGTTGCTAGATGCCATGAAAGCGTTAAATATTGATCCGCAGCAATCAATTATGGTTGGCGATAAAATAGAGGACATTAAAGCCGGGATTAATGCAAAAGTGAAGATAAATGTATTAGTAAGAACAGGAAAACCGGTAACAAAAGAGGGAGAACGGTTAGCCAATGCGGTGTTGGATTCGATAGTCGATTTACCTGATGTGATAAAAGCTTTAGTGAGCAATAGTGATTGTGCATTCTTTAACCGATGAGATGAAAGAATCGCCAAATAATAAAAAAATCAAATTTTTTTGTAAAAAGTGCTTGCG
>CAURMH010000031.1:0-19006 GCA_963525745.1 uncultured Pasteurellaceae bacterium
CAAAATAAACGATCTAAACTCTGTCGCATTTTGTTGTATTAGCACAGGCGAATTTCGTTTTCCGAACCAAGAAGCGGCAGAAATTGTCGTGAAAACCGTGCTGGAATTTTTGGTGGAAAATCCGGAAATGTGTGTGGTGTTTAATGTGTTTAAGGATTTGGATTGGGGGATTTATCACTAGTTCTTGAATAAGAAATAAAGTCAAACGCCTTACTTTTCTTTCAAAGTAAGGCGTTCTCTTATTCGCTTTTTTAACTCTTTCAAAAATGACACAAAAACGTTTTTTTGTATGGAAGAAGTACGTTTTATTACAAACACAAATTTCTTTGTTCAAAAGAAATTTTCACTTTCTCATACCATTTTTGAATAACTTTTGTTGTCTCAACATCATCAGAAACACAAAGATTCAAAGTGCCTCTTGAGTGAGGTAATTCGCGTTGTTCAATTTCTCAATCCAAAACTCGAATTGGGCGACGATAAATCATCCAACTAACTTCTGAATTGTTATCTAAAACCTCATACATTCCGCCAATAATTTGAACTAAAGCAATCAATCTTTTCCCATTTTTTATAGCGACAATATCATTGACCTGCATTGTCTCGCAAAAATAAGAAATTTGATTTCTATGCTCATCCCGGTCTCCTAAGCCAATAAATTACTTATGTTGAAGAATAGCAGGCACTTTTTCTGCAAATGCAGGATCATCACTGGGAAACATTTGCATATGCCAGAATTGAATATTTGTTGTCATCTATTCCAATAATCCTTTTATTGTTTCTTTTACAGTTAAATTACAAAATTTTTTAACCTCTTTTCGATGAATCGTTCCTGTCTCTTTAGCCAACAAACAAGTGCCGACCGCCTTAAGAACCCCTTGATCAGTTAATACGTATCCAAAGTTACCATATTCTTCTGTCAAAAAATGCATAAAATCTTCTCTTAAATCCTCAGTATCAAATTCTTTTGTTTTGATCCCTTCTTGAAGTTCTTCAGCAAGTTCTAATAAGGTCATCCGTTTATATTTCGAAAATGAATATCTTGGCTCCCAATCTTTAGTTTGAAATTTTAGCTCATTTAAACGCGTAATTAAGGTTTGAATAGAATCATCGCAAGTAATACGGATATTCTTAGGCTCATAAACATATTCATTTTGAAAATCTTTTCTGTTTAGATTACAAAAAATATTTGAATTATAATTTATTTTATTTATTAACTCCAATAAGATTCCTTTACCTCTATTATTATAAATATCTGCCATTTTCTGAAGTTCTGAATAAATATTATTAGGCAATCCCCATCCCTCTCCTTTTTTGTCTTTTTCATTTAAGATTTGAGAGATTTGATGTAACGGCATTTGTAATACTTGCTCAACAGTCATTTCATTCGTAGGCTCATCAATAGGCGGATCGCCTACAACATTTTCGGCATAACAATTCAATGATGAAAAAACAACGATTGCTGATATTAAAATTTTCTTCATATAAAAATCCTTTAGGTTTAACAAGATGTTTTACTCTCTATGTCAATAGAGAGTAAAGGAAGTATACTTCCTCGAAATTTTCTAACGTAAAGGAGTGCAAATAAGTATAAAAATGATGATATTTAATAGTTTAAAAACAAAAAGTGCGGTGAAAATGATCTACACCCCAAAAGTTGGATTCAACAACCAACAATTAAGGTGCAGATCTTTTATGGGTAAACATTACACAATAGAATTTAAATTACAGGCTCTCCAACTTATCTTGAATGGGAAAATGAGTATTAAAAGAAGCGGTGCGTACAATAATCGTCTAAATTTTGGGGGAAGATCAATTTAACCGCACTTTACTATTTTATTGCCGTAACCCCTAAACGTGGCTCAAGGTATAGGTAAAAAGGTTATCTATAAAATAAAAATCTTGTTCTTATAACCCATTCATCTAAACTTTGTGGCGTAAATGATCGCCGTCTGTTTTATTTAAAAACGATAATGTCCAAACTAATAACAGCGCGAATAAGGAAGATGCAATAAAAGTATAGCTGAATGCCAATTGAAGTCGTTCACCCGTATCGCCGTAGAAATAACGGAAGATGGCTAACAGAATAGATGAAACGGCGATACCAAATCCAATGCCAACTTGTTGCATAATGCTTAACATCGTTGAACCGGCGCCGGCTTGCTGTGAACTAAGATCGCCGACGGTCAACGTATTGATTGCCGAAAAAATGATCGACATGCAGGCGCCGTAGCAAACGAGATTGAGGACAATTCGCCACATTGGTGTATCGGCGCGTAAAAACGCCATTGACACGATAGAAAGTCCCATGCATATTGAAACGACAATGAGCGTCGTCTTATAGTTAAAATGAGCCAAAATACGCACAACAAAGGTTTTAAACACAACAGATGTGGCCGCAATCGGGGCCAAAAGCCAGCCCGACATCTCGGCACTATAACCGAAAGCAAGTTGAAACATTAACGGTAGCAAAAACGGAATCCCTGAAGCCGATAAACGAATATAGGCATTGGCAATCATCCCTAATTTAAAGGTTCGCACTTGAAATAAAGAGAGCGGCAAAATCGCATTTTCATTATTTTTGGCAAATTGATAATAAGCGCCCATTAACAAAAATCCGGTAACTAATATCAGGTATGCAATTAAGTTGTTTTGAGTTGTTTCGCTTAATAAATCCAACCCGAGCGTTAAGCCGACGAGACCCGATGCAAACAATAAATAGCCGCTCCAATCCAACTTATGGATTTCCCCGCGGATATTCGGGATAACCAAATGAGCCGCAAAAATGCCTGCTATACCTATTGGAATATTAATTAAAAAGATCCAATGCCAACTAATATGTGAAACAAACCAGCCGCCTAAAATAGGCCCTAAAATAGGACCGATTAATCCCGCCGTAGCCATTAAATTCCATGCATAGAGAAGTTGATGTTTCGGGACGATTTGAATAATAGCCAAGCGGGCAACCGGCATCATAAAAGCACCGCCGCAACCCTGTAATACCCGAGTCCAAACCAATATATCCAGCGAAGTGGCCACGGCACAAGCAATCGAACCTAGAATAAATAAAAAGACCGCGGTCTGGAAAATAGAACGTGCGCCATATCTTGCCGAAATCCACGCAGTAAGCGGCATGAATAAGGCGACGGCAAGGGAATAACTGATAATAACCATCTGCATTTCAAATGCCGGTTCATGTAAATCAGCAGCAATCGTGGGTAATGCGGTATTTAAAATTGTGGCGTCTAAACTCTGCATAAACAGCGCCATCGCCGCCACCCACGAAAGAGGTCGATAGTCAGTGGTTGTCATAAAGTTTGTCATTTTTGACCGCACTTGGTCATTGCTCAGTGCGATCTATTATGCCGTGCCGTTAAACGGTAGATAATTTTATTGCAAATTGTAATTAATCGGCACTGTCATGCTTGCGCCTAAACCCGCCGGGCGGGGACCGATGGATCTTGAGCGGCGTATCGCCTCCAACGCCGAGTTATCAAGGCTTTCATCCCCTGACGATTGAATAACCCGCTCGCCATTTAATGAGCCGTCAGTCGCAATAGTAAAAGCAATTTTCACAACGCCTTGTTTACGCATCATTCTTGCCCGCGCCGGATAAACTTTATGTTTTTCAATTTCACGACGAAGTGCAGTTCGATAAGCATCAAGTTCGCTGCTGCTCGCACCGGAACCGGCGACATTAGCCTGCGAATTAACTGCACCGATACTTGTGGCTTTTGAATTAACAGCATGATCGGAATTCACATTATGATCACCTTTGGGCAATTTTTTCGGATTAATAACCGGCTTTTCAGGTGTTTTTTCCTTCGATTCTTCTTTTATTTTTTCTTTCGGCTTTTCTATTTTCTTTTCCGGCGTTTTGTTTTTTTCGGGGTCCGGTTTTTTCGTTGGGTCGGCGACGGTTTCCTGGGCTTCCAATTTAGGTTCTGCTTTTATCGGCTCAGGCGCCGGCGCAGTTTCTTCAACCACCATCCCCTGCAACATTTCCATGGAAATTGTCGTCGCAAGCTCGCCGGCCACACTGTTGGCGCTTTCGCTTGGTTTATACCACGAATAAAATAACGCGCCGACGATTATGCCATGAATCATCAACGAGATGAGCAAACCTATAAGTGAACGTTTTGCTTGCATGGTTTTCCTAATTTACGGCAGGTGAAAAATCGGGATTATGCTGCGGCTCGTACGTGCGTTTTCCACGACCATCACCATGTCTTTTGTGATAGGTATGTTTTATATCATAAGAGGTGTTTTGTGCATTTCCTTTCATAGAAACGATTGCGACATTTTTAATTTCATTTTTGGCTAAAATGTCGGTAATAGAAACGAAATCTTGGAAAGTGGCTTCGGCATCAATTTTTAACGTCACTTTCTGCGCTTTATTCCAACCGGCAACTTCCTGCTCTAAGGCTTCCTGCTCGATCGGCTTATCATTGAAAAAAAGTTGGCCATCTGCGGTAACCGTTAATAATTTTGCCAATTCATCAGACTTAAATGCCACCGTGCTGCTTGCCTTAGGAACATTTACCTGAATTTTTCCCTGAGAAATAAATGATGCCGTAATAAGCACAACCGCCAACAGCACCAACATAATATCGATGAAAGGAATAATGTTGATTTCGTCGAATTTTTTCACCGCTTATTCCTTATCTTTTTGCGAATTTAATACTTTCCATTTTAATCGATTAACCTCAACTTTACGTCCTAGGCCGTTATAGAAAATCATTGACGGAATCGCGACTAAAATGCCGAGCGCGGTTGCCTTTAAGGCAAGCGACAAATGCATCATAATCGAACCGGCATCCACATCACCGCCCCCTTGACCGATTTGATAAAAAGTCAGCAAAATGCCGATAACGGTTCCCAATAAGCCAACATAAGGCGCATTGGCGCCGATGGTTGAAATAATGGTCATATTGCGATTCAGATCGATTTCAAGGGCGTGAATATTTGAATAATTCTTAACATTAACTCGTTTTAAAAAAATAAATCGCTCAATGACCATTGCTAACATGATAACACTCATTAAAAGCAATAATCCGATAATAATGTAGTCGCTATATTGTTGTAAAAAATCAAAAAGCTGCGGCATCTTGTCTTCCTTTGTAAAATTTAGGCAATTGAGAATTAATTTCAATTCTGTTGAATTTTAGCAAAAGGAAAAAATGGCGTAAATATAAATTCGGTGAAATGTAAAAAAATCCGACCGCACTTCTCATTAAATTAAAAAGTGCGGTCGGTTATGGTGGAGTTATTGTTCCTTGAGATAATCCAATATAACGGAATGGTGATCGGTCGTTTTAAATTTATCGAAGACTTGCTGAATGTTGCCTTTTTCATCAATTAAAAAGCTGATTCGATGAATACCGTCAAAAATCCGCCCCATGAATTTTTTCTCTCCCCATACGCCGAATAGGTCGGCGACATGGTGATCGCCGTCGGAAAGCAGTGTAAAGCCTAAGGCTTTTTTCACATCAAATTGTGCCAGTTTTTGTATCGGATCGGGACTTATACCTAAAATGACCACTCCCAGCTCATCGAACTCGGCCTTGCTATCGCGTAGAGCGCAGGCTTGTGTGGTACAACCGGGCGTCAATGCCTTAGGATAAAAGTAAATCAGCACTTTTTTTCCGCGAAAATCTGTTAACGACACCAAATGGCCCTGTTGATCCGGCAAGCTGAAGTCTGGCGCGACTTCGCCGACTTTTAATGTTTTCATAAAAAATCCTTTAAAATTAAAAAAAACCGTTTGCAAAACGGTACCATTTTAGCGATCCTAACTCTAATTTTCCAAATGATAAATTGTATACCTTGGAGGCCTTATGTTATCACGCGACTTTTTATTTTCCGGCAGTATCGTTGCGCTCATTACGCCAATGGATAATCACGGTGAAGTCGATTTCGAAAACTTACAAAAATTGGTGGAATTTCATATTGCAGCCGGAACCGATGCTATTGTATCCGTCGGGACAACAGGTGAATCGGCAACATTAAGCATTGATGAAAATGTGAAAGTCATTCAAAAGACCGTAGAATTTGCCAAAGGCCGCATTCCGGTTATCGCCGGAACGGGAGCGAATGCCACCAGCGAAGCTATTATGATGACAAAATTACTGAATAATTGCGGTGTAGCGGGATGTTTATCGGTCGTGCCTTATTACAATAAACCAACACAGGAAGGAATGTATCAACATTTTAAAGCGATTGCGGAATGTACCGATATTCCACAAATTCTTTACAATGTGCCGGGGCGCACAGGAAGCGACATGAAGCCTGAAACCGTGGGGCGTTTGGCTCGAATTAAAAATATCGTCGGCATCAAAGAAGCCACAGGTGATGTGAACCGAGTTCAACAAATTAAACAATTGGCGGGCGACGGATTTATCTTTTTAAGCGGCGATGATGCAACCGCTTTGGAATCCATGAAATTAGGCGGCCAAGGGGTTATATCTGTCACCAATAATCTTGCCGCCAAAGACATGGCAGATATGTGCCGTTATGCGTTAAACGGTGATTTTGCTAATGCAGAGAGAATCAATCGACGCTTAATGGCGTTGCATCAAGATCTCTTCATCGAATCAAATCCTATACCGGTGAAATGGGCAGCCTATCGATTAGGTTTAATTAAATATCCGAACTTACGTTTGCCCCTAACCGTCTTAAGCGAATCTGCTCAACTAAAAGTGGATACAGCGCTGAAAACAGCCGGCTTATTATAATATGACTAAGTTTAAGGGCTTGTCATAAACCTTAAACTTTTCAAATTTTATTTTGTCAAAGAGCGGTCATTTTAGCTTTAATTTTAAAAGGATTTATCATGAAAAAGGTTGTCAGCTTTATTTCTATCGGCTTATTAGCGGCCTGCTCGGCAAGCCCCGAACAATTACAATCCGCTAACGACAGTTACCAAAAATCAGACGCTTCATTGCCGACTTTTGCGCCATTATCCGGCGGTGGTGTCAACTTACCTCAAGCCGATGACACTTATGCTTTGCCTGCGGTGCGGATTGCTAAAGGTGCTCAGGTTGATATTCGCCCGCCGACAATTCCATTAGCCATTATTAACCATTCATTCACCCGATTTGACGGCGAGCGGGCGATCATTGTCTATCCTGAGCAACAAGCCTCCATATATAATCTGCAGCAAATCCGGCGGTTATTAAAAGAAGAAGGCATTGGTGTCGAGATTAACGGTGCAACCTTAATTTCCGATTGGGCGCCGCTTGATCGTCTTGATGAATCCGAAAACACACAAATTCGTTATCAGGTGGAGCATATTCATGCGCAAGGCTCTAGTGCACTTGCCGTATCGGTATCACAAATGCGTCGCGACGGTATTCTTTTTACCCCAACGTTGGCCGAAAAACAACGTTATGCCTCTACACGCCTAAATCGTTTCGTCTCTTCATTGACCGGCGCATACAATCAACAAATACAAGCGTTGGAAAATCAAAATACGGGACCAATATCATCCGCGTTAGGTCGAGATATGAACGGACGAGCAGCATTAGTACTCAATGCGTCCTTTAACCGCGCGTGGGAAAAATTAGGTACGGTTTTACCAAAAGTCGGATTCAATATTGAAGAAGAGACTGTCGGCCGCGGACAGCGCGAATTAAAATATTCTGAATTAGATAAAGGCGAGTGGTCAGCTTTCGGAATTAATCGTCCGCAGTTGGATAACGGCACATATTATATGCAACTCTCTACATTAGGTAGTCAAAGCAGCATCGTAATTACCGATGAAGATGGCAAGACATTGCCAAACGAGGAAATTAATGCCATTTACCAAGCACTAAGCTATTTTCTGGCTAAATAACAATACTCTCTAAAATACTTAAAGTGCGGTCAAAAATTTGCTGTTTTAAAGCACATCGATTTTAACCGCACTTAGTTCCAATAAAGCTATTTAAATTCAAGCTCTGTCGCATTTTCACCGAGGAAATTAACCAAATCGGAAAGCATGTTATCCGTTGCTGTTACCGACCACTGTATGCCTAATCGCAGCAATGCCCGACCTTTGGAACTATGGTAATACACGTTTATCGGCAAAGTTCCTCCCATTGCAGGTTGTAAAATTACTTTGAGTTGATTAATAAACGTCGGTGTAACTTGTTCTTCGGAAAGGCTGATAGCCAAGCTTTTGGCATAACGGGTGCGTGCTTCGTCCAACGTCATCATGTCGCGCACAGACATTCTCAATCCTTGTGAAAAGTCATCAAAGCTGATTTGTCCCGAGACCACTACTACAGTATCTTTTTGCAATTTTTCGGCAAAATTTTCTAAACTTTCACCGAATAAAGTCAGCTCTAGCCGGCCGGAACGATCATCAAGGGTCGCAATACCGAGGCGATTTCCTTTCTTTGTTGTAGCAAAACGGGTGCTGACAAGCAATCCTGCAGCTGTGCTGATTTGCCCGCGTCGGTTTGGTGTTAGATCTTTTAATAAAGTCGGGCTATAATGAGAAAGCTCTTTAAGGTAGCGGGTTACCGGATGGCTACTTAAATATAGACCTAAAGTTTCCCGCTCTCCGTCTAAAATTTGCTTTTCCGTATAGGGCGGCGTATTGGCATAGGCGTTTTCCACTTCTTCATGAGTTTCGGTTAACACGCCGAACATATCCGCCTGCCCGATGGCTTCATCTTTTGCGTGCTGATCGGATGCCCGTAGTGCATCTTCAAGATTTTTAGCCAGTGCGGCACGGTGGGGGCCCAGCTTGTCAAAGGCACCGGACATAATCAAGCTTTCAAAGGTGCGCCGATTAATTTTCTTTAAATCTACCCGAGCGCACAAATCGAACAAGTCTTTAAAAATCCCGCCGCTTTGGCGCGCTTGAATTAATGCTTCGATAGGGCCTTCTCCAACACCTTTAATGGCGCCGATACCATAAACAATATCGCCATTTTCGTTCACACTAAAATGATGCTTTCCGACATTAATATCCGGCGGTGTGACCTTCAAGCCCATACGTAAACATTCATCATAAAGCCCTACGATTTTATCTGTGTTGTCCATTTCCGAGGTCATAACGGCGGCCATAAACTCAGCGGGATAATGGGCTTTCAGCCAAAGGGTTTGATAAGAAACTAAGGCGTAGGCGGCGGAATGGGATTTATTAAAACCATAGCCGGCAAATTTTTCTACTAAATCAAAAATTTTCATTGCTAATTCGCCGTCTACGCCATTTTTGATTGCGCCTTCCTCAAAAACGGAGCGCTGTTTGGCCATTTCTTCCGGTTTTTTCTTACCCATGGCACGGCGCAGCAAATCTGCCCCTCCCAATGTGTAACCCGCTAACACCTGGGCAATTTGCATAACCTGTTCTTGATATAAAATAATGCCGTATGTCGGCTCTAAAATAGGCTTCAGGCTTTCATGTTGATAGGTCGCATCCGGATAGGACACTTCTTCCCGTCCATGTTTCCGATCGATAAAGTTATCCACCATACCCGATTGTAGCGGACCGGGGCGGAACAAAGCGACTAACGCGATAATATCTTCAAAGCAGTCCGGTTGTAAGCGTTTAATCAAATCCTTCATTCCGCGCGATTCCAATTGGAACACCGCTGTCGTTTCCGAGCGTTTTAATAATTCAAAGGACGCCTGATCATCAAGCGGAATAGCCGCAATGTCAATCGGAGGCTGTCCTCCTTTTTCTAAGCGGGCGTTAATCATATCCAACGCCCATTTAATAATGGTTAAGGTACGTAGACCCAAAAAGTCAAATTTGACCAAACCGGCATATTCAACATCATTTTTGTCGAAATGAGTAACAGGATGCTTTCCTTCGTTATCACAATACAAGGGCGCGAAATCCGTAATCAAGCCGGGCGAAATCACCACCCCGCCGGCGTGTTTACCGGCATTACGGGTTACGCCTTCTAGTTTACGCGCCATATCAATCAACGCTTTAACTTCTTCATCGCCGTCGTATGCAGCCTGTAATTGCGGTTCGACTTCAAAGGCTTTTGCCAATGTCATGCCAGGATCCGGAGGCACCAGTTTTGAAATGCGATCGACAAAACCGTAAGGGTGCCCCAATACGCGTCCGACATCGCGGATCACAGCTTTTGCCGCCATCGTACCGAACGTAATAATTTGCGACACGGCGCCTCGCCCATAAGTTTCGGCAACGTGATCAATTACGCGATCCCGCCCGTCCATACAGAAATCCACATCAAAATCGGGCATAGAAACACGTTCCGGATTTAAGAAGCGTTCAAAAAGCAAATCAAATTCTAATGGATCCAAATCAGTGATTTTTAACGCATAAGCCACCAACGACCCCGCACCGGAACCTCGACCCGGACCAACGGGAATGTCGTTATCTTTTGACCATTGAATAAATTCCATCACAATTAAAAAATAGCCGGGGAACCCCATCTGATTGATCACGTCTAGTTCAACTTGCAAACGCTGATCGTATTCTCCCCGCTTTTCCGACCGCACTTTTTCATCCGGAAAAAGGAAGCGCAAACGCTCTTCCAGCCCTTCTTTCGCCTTTTTAACCAAAAAATCTTCCGTACTTAACTCACCGGTCGGAAACTGCGGTAAAAAATATTGTCCCAATCGCAAAGTAACGCTACAACGTTGAGCAACCAACACCGTATTTTCTAACGCGGCGGGAATATCGGCGAATAACCGACACATTTCTTCCTCACTGCGAAAATATTGCTGATTAGTATAATGTTTTGGGCGCTTCGGATCGTCCAGCGTGTAACCGTCATGAATCGCTACGCGGATTTCATGCGCTTCAAAATCGTCAGGTTTTAAAAATACCACATCGTTGGTCGCGACTAAGGGCAATTTTTTTTCCTTCGCCAACTTTAATGCCGCTTGAATATAACGTTCTTCGTTAGGTTTACCCGTTCGGGCCAATGAAAGGTAAAAATGGTCGGCAAAAAATTCTTGGTAAAAACTGACCGCACTTTCAATTTCCGCCACATTCTCTTTCAGCAATTTCTTACCGACATCGCCTTGTGTTCCGCCCGATAAAATAATGACGCCCTCACGATGCTCAATAAGCCATTCCTGATCGATATAAGGCAAATCGACATAGCCCCGCTGATAAGCCTTGGAAAGCATCAGCGTAATATTTTTATAGCCATCGTTATTTTTTGCCAGCAACGTTAAGTCAAATAACTCATCTCCGCATAACACGCTTTTAACTTTCACGTCGGCACCAATAATCGGCTTAATACCGGAGGCAAGGGTTTCGCTATAAAAACGCACGACACCGCAAAAATTGGTAAAATCGGTCAATGCCATCGCGACCATATTATTTTCCGCACAAGCCTTAACTAATGGCTTAATTTTAACGATACTGTCGATCATTGAAAAATCGGTATGGGTACGAAGATGAACAAAACGGGGCTGAGTTGACATTGAACAATCCTTAAAAAACAAAAGTGCGGTCTATTTTAACGAGATTTTTTTTACGGCTCAATAAAGCAAAAATGCGAGGTCTCCCTCGCATTTCCTTATTTTTTGTTACTTTCTCGCCAACGGTGGAACAAAGGTTAAACCTAAATCCCACGGCTGTTCAATCCATGTATTTTGCGGAATATCCAGCACATAATCGTCTACCAACGGTGCCCCGGCCGGTTTAGCAAAAATCGTGACAAATTTAGCTTTTGGATACATTTCACGAATTGCTCGCGCCGTATTGCCGGTATCCACTAAATCATCCACGACAATCATTCCTTCGCCGTCACCTGCTGCACGATGCAGAACGTTTAACTGCCCCTGCTGGTCATGATCGTAACTGGCAATACAAACGGTTTCCACCAGACGCAAATTCAGCTCACGGGCTAACACCGCCGCCGGAAACAAGCCGCCGCGACTGACGGCAATAATTCCTTTCCATTGCGCAGCAGGCAATAGCCGTTCGGATAATTTACGTGCGTGCATATGAAACATATCCCACGTCACAACATATTTTTCGCTCATAGCAATTCCCTAGAATTTATCGGTCAATAAAAATGCCGTAAGGATAACCTGAAACCCACATTTATGCTATGCTTTCCTAAATTTTTTATGCATTCCTCAATGTTTTAAACAAAAAGGAGAAAATATGACCGCACTTTCAACATTACAGCCCCCATTGCTATGGCAATGGTTTGAACGTATCTGCGCCGTCCCGCACCCATCCGGCCACGAAGAGGCCCTGGCACAGTTAATAGTGAATTGGGCGAAATCACAGCGTTTATGGGTGGAACGCGACGAAGTGGGCAATATTTTGATTCGCAAACCGGCGACATGCGGCATGGAAGATAACAAACCGGTTATTTTACAAGCTCATCTGGATATGGTTCCGCAGGCAAATGAAGGTATACCGCATGATTTCATTCACGATCCGATTCAACCTTACGTTGAGCAGGCATGGGTCACGGCAAAAGGGACGACGCTTGGAGCCGATAACGGTATCGGCATGGCTTCTGCGCTGGCTGTACTGGAAAGCCGTCATCTTGCACATCCGCCGCTTGAAGTCTTGCTGACAATGACGGAGGAAACCGGCATGGTCGGCGCAATCGGCTTGCGTCCGAATTGGTTACAGGGCGAAATTTTAATCAATACGGATACGGAAGAATTTGGTGAAATTTATATCGGTTGTGCAGGCGGCGAAAATGCAAATTTAACCTTCCCGATTCAACGACAAGTCAACACCTTTTCCCACAGTATGCAACTCAACCTCAAAGGACTATGCGGCGGCCATTCGGGTTGTGATATCCACACCGGACGTGGCAATGCAATTAAGTTGCTCGCCCGTTTTTTAACCGAGCTTCAACAAAATTTGAACATTGATTTCAGTTTAAATACCCTCTACGGCGGCTCTGTACGCAATGCTATTCCGCGCGAAGCAACCGCCATCATCAGCTTTAACGGCAGCCCGGATGCATTACAAAGTGCGGTCGACAATTTTGCCGTTTTATTGCGGCAGGAATTTTTATTAAGCGAACCAAATTTACACTTTATCTGTCACATGCTTGAAAAACCGCATGATGTTTTTACGCCGCAAGCCGCCAAACGGCTTATCTACGCACTGAACCTTCTGCCGAACGGCGTCATTCGTTACAGCGAAGTGATTAATGATGTGGTGGAAACTTCCTTAAATATCGGCGTATTGACAACAGAACAGGCGCAGGTTTGCGGCACAATTTTAATCCGCTCATTAATCGACAGCGGCAAAATGTACGCTGGAAACCTACTCAGTTCCCTCGCGGCGCTAACCGATGGTAAAGTAGAATTTTCCGATTCTTATCCGGGCTGGCAACCGATATACGAGACCGAAATTTTAGCGCTTGCGCAAAAAATCTATACAGAACAATTCCGACAAGATGCAAAAATTAAAGTCATCCATGCAGGCCTAGAATGCGGCTTATTAAAGAAAAACTACCCGAATGTAGAAATGATTTCAATTGGACCGACCATTCGTGATGCTCATTCCCCCGATGAAAAAGTTAACATCGCTTCCGTACAGGCGTATTGGCATTTCCTGACCGAAATTTTGGCAAAAATTCCACCGAAATCGACCGCACTTTGATCTGTAAACAAACACGCATTCAGAAGCAGAATAACCAAAGGGTGTACACGGGCGTTTACGAATAGCCTTGGGAGTCATCGTAGACAAAATGGTTGAACAGCTGTAGGTTAAGGCCTTATAACACAAGGCTTTAACCCACTTTTAAAACTGCCTGATACGCCTACTCTTATGTGCTAGTTTTTTAATATCTATTTGATCCAACTAACAATTTCCTGGATAGGTTTACGTGATTTTTTAGTAATATCTTTAATTCGATAGCCAAAAGTCACGCCAACCGAGACACCATATTCCATTGGGTCGTAGGTGCCGGTTTGCTCCAGTACGTTATTCATTTTTTCATAATTAAACCCTTCAATCGGACAGGAATCTATTCCTATCATAGCCGCCCCCGTCATCATATTGGCTAATGCGATATAAGTTTGCTTGCTAGTCCAATCAAATAATGCACGTTCATCGTTAGCAATTTTCATATCATTTTCTTGAAAAGCGCGATAACGTGCTAAAGCGGCTTGTAATTGTTCGCCGGAATAGCCACGGCGTTTAGCTATTTCAAGAAAAAATTGCGTATCAAAGCGAGCATGTTTCTTAGCTAAAATGATGACCAAATGACTGCAATCATCTAATTGACTTGCCATTCCCCAGCTAAAAGGCTTCAATTTTTCGCGTAGTTCCGCATTTTGGATAACTAAGAATTTCCACGGTTCGGATCCGACAGAACTTGGCGATAGACGACCAAGTTCTAAAATAAAATTAAAATCTTCGTCAGTAATTTTGCGCGTAGGATCATAATATCGAACGGCAGAACGATAATTAAACGCAGTGAGTACCTGATCTTTTGTAAATGTTTCCATGAGTTTCTCCTTAGCTAAAATGTAATGGATTTAATATGATAAATTTATAGTGAATTTGACGTACTTATTTTTTTCTTTTTGCTCTAGGATGCGCCTGGTCATAAACATTCGCTAAGTGTTGAAAATCTAAGTGAGTATAAATCTGTGTCGTAGATAAATGACGATGTCCTAATAGCTCCTGCACGGCTCGTAAATCCGAAGTGGCTTCCAGCATATGTGTTGCAAAGGAGTGGCGTAATTTATGCGGATTAAGATGACTGTTCAAACCTTGTCGTCTTCCCCATGTTTCAACTCTTTTTTGAATCGCACGATGCGAAAGTCGATTTCCAAGCTGACTGACAAATAATGCTTCATCTTTTGGATTAAATAATGACCGCACTTTCAGCCATTGCTGAATTGCCTGAGAAGCATAGCGTCCAAAAGGGAGTAACCTTTCTTTATTCCCTTTACCCACTACGCGAACTTCGCGTGCCCGGATATTAATATTATTTAAATTTAACCCCTGCAATTCCGACAGCCGCAGGCCTGAGCTGTACATAAGTTCTAAGATTGCTTTATCACGGAGATCAATAGGAGATTTACTATCATCGGCTAAAAGTTGCTGAATTTGCTCATTATCAATATTTTTGGGTAAATGTTTTCCTTGTTTCGGCACTGAGATGCCGGAAGCCGGATTAATGTTTAACTCTCCTTGCCGATTTAAATAGGAAAAAAATTGGCGTAATGCCGATAAACGGAGCGCTAGGCTTTTTTCATGTAAACCCTGTTTTCTGCTTTTCGCTAACATAAATTGAACCGCGCTAGGGGTTACTTGGCCCCAATCCGTAATACCATTCGCATTAAAAATTTGTACAATTTGATTGAGTTGACGCTGATAATTGCTGAGCGTATGCACACTTAAGCGGCGTTCAATGCGCAAATGATCCCAGTAGCGTTGAAGAACAGGCTGCATCATAGGCTCAATTCAAAAATGCTTTTCTTTGGGTTTAACTTAAACCCCTCAGATTCTAAAATATCTCGCTGCGATTGAGGTAATTCAGCGGTGAGACGGGTCGATTGTGTATAGCGCACAAATTCTTTGGCTTTTGTGATTAAATGACGATAGATTTCTTGCTGATCAGGCACTTTGGGGACAAAAATATCAGTTAATTGCCAATAGCGTTCTAGCTGAAGCGTTGCAAGACGCGGAAAGAGCTGCACGAATCCGATTGCCTGACCATTATCATCCAGTGCAATAAAAAACATACTTTCATTAAAACGGATTCGATTGGTTAAAAAAGTTAATGTCCTCTCAGGATTTTCTTGCATCCCATTATTTAAACGATATTCCTCAAATAATGGCAAAAGTGCTTGAATATTCCATTGTTCTGCTTTGAAAACTTTCATATTTAATTTCAGCGTAGTTATTTTTATAAACTTTACTTGGTAAATTGTAGCTTTTTAAGACAAAATAATCATCTTCTTAATTAAAATTTTGGGGCTGTACTAGATAACTATACTAAATTCCCCTTAACCAATTGTTTTAAAATAGAAATTTGAGATTTTATTTCATTGTGATTAAATGCCCATTTACATTCCTTCAAATACAGCTCTAAATGCGCTTTAGGAATGTCGTTAAACTTGCGTAAATGGCGTTTTGCCTGATTTTAAAAATTCTCAATTCCGTTTATGTGGTTATGATTTTCAGCAAATATAACCTTTTCAAAATAAACTTCCTTGATAAAGACATCAATTCAAAAGGCCATAGCAAAACTAACAAAATAAAATTCTACAATTAAAAACTCATCTTGGAATTCAGATCATAAAACAAAATTTATTTCTATTAAGAAGAATAGTATAAATTTGATCTACCGCTGGCGGCGTCTCCCGACGCGTGCCCAAAATTCAGAGCACAAAAAACACACGTCAGGAGACGCCGCTATCGTGGAGACAGAGAGGAATAGGAAAAAAGGCACACGTTAGGAAGCGTGCGCCAGCGTGGATTTTTGACCGCACTTTTAGCATAGAACATCAATATCTAAAACAGGATCAACTGCCTGCCAATAATTTTTCGCACTGCTATATTTCCAATCCTGAGGCTCAGACACAAACCCGCTCACCACCGGATTTTGATGAATGTACTCTAGCTTCTCGTCAAAAAATTTATCGGAATGAATTTCAATGGGTTGGTTATGGTGTTGCCAGAATTGGTATTGAGTAACTTTAGAACTACGTTTCCTTGCTCGTTCAAACATCCAAAGTAGCCATTCCTTACGACTTTCTTGTTGGTTATCTTCGATTAATCGAATTAATGAAGTCGCAGTAAAATGCTTTAAGTCTCGAATCAGTTCTGCGGGATCAGACTGTTCAGCTTTAAAGAGTAAATGAATATGGCTCGGCATAATGCAATAACCATAAATTTTCATCCCTCTATTCTTTCGACAATATTCCAATGCCTCTGTAACCTTTTCAAAATAAATTTCCCTGATAAAGACATCAATCCAAAAAACCGTAGCAAAACTAACAAAATAAATACCTTCAGGATTATAGAATTTATATTTTCTACTCATTCGCGTAATCATCTAAAAATAATAAAATCCTGAAACTATATAAATTTTATTTTAAAACCTATAAAGACCTCCTATTTTCTCGATCTAACTCACAAAAGTGCAATCCAATCACTTAAAAAACTAAACGAATCATCAAATTGATAGCGCACGCTTCACAGCGTGTGCTTGTCACTAAGTAGAAAAGAAAAAAGGCACACGTTAGGAAGCGTGCGCCATCATGGGGGTATTCACTGACTTCCCAGATACTGGCGTTGAGTTTTTGAAAAAACAAAAATAATGCGTAAGTAAAGTAATAAAAAGAGCGGTCAAATTTCGTTGTGATTTTTGACCGCTTTTTAGTGTTTATAAATATTCTAGAATAAAGTCTCCATCAACTTAATATTCTCTGGTATTAAGTTTAAACGCCTTCAAAAAATCAATTATCATAAAATATCAGTAGTCCTTCGTTTTTACTGCCTTTAAATTTTTTACTATCATTGGACTTTTCCTATTTCCATAACTATTTTTGTGCCATCATGGCAGTGACTTTATTGTCATTAAGAAAATCCTTTTCCATAAATTTAATATCATCAGATGTTAAGCTTAAACATTTAGAAAAACTCAATTTTTTATTTTTAGGTTTCTGTTCATCCATCTGCTCAAAATCATGAGGGCAGATTACCCTAACACTTCCAATATTAAAAATAAGATATCCCTTAATATAATAACTATCACCATCGTCAATACTTTTATTATATTTAATAAGATAATCTTCCGTAACAAAATCTAGAAGCCCTCTATTTTTTATCAAATACCATCCACTTTGTGATTGATATTGAGCCATACCAGATGGCTTCAATATCAATCTTTGAAGCTTAAAACTATCACCACTTATAAACAAGATAAGACAAACAAATACAATCCTATACATTAATTTACAATTAAAATCATATTCCTCATCACAATAACAAAAAGAAACTAAATTATTAATAATAAGAAAAAACAAATATAAAATAACAAATGAAAACAACTCATAATCTGTACTCAAAGCCTCAGAATATAGAACAAATGAAAAGAAGAAGAAAGAAATTGGAATTAATGATATTACAGTAATATATAGGTAATCCTTTTTATCCACATTGTTAGAAAAAAGAGAAAAAGAAATAACCAAAAGACACAAAAAGAACATCCAGAAAATAGTAATCAGGAACTTAGAGCTGTCATCATAATGAGCAAAGCTATATATAAATAATATATTTAAAAATAGTAAAAATACCATTGATTGATTTATTGAATACAGCAGCTCATTACCCTTATACTGGAGCTTATTGCTCTTACGAAGAGCATTCCCATGCAACAAAAGGTCAACACAAAAAAATGGTAAAGTTACATAAGATATAAAAATTAAAAAGAATAAAAATATAAAAGCAATTCCATATATAGATACATCGATCTGCAGAAGCAAATCAAACTTTGATATATTAATCAAATAAAAAAATATAAATAAAAAACCAAATATAGATGATACCAAGCTAAATTTTGGAAACACCCTGAATAAAAAACCTATAAAATCCATAATATGATTTTTCATGTTATTAATCACAATCAACATACAATCCATCATTATTAATTAAGTTATTATTTTTTAATAACAAAAAAGCTTGCTGTTTATCCCAGCAAGCCTTTTAAATAAACTAATTAAGCAAATTGTTTTTTATTCTCTAAATAGCGTTTCGCACATTCTGCTGCAGCAACTAAGCCACCTGCCATCATAATAATATCTTTAATCACGAGTCGACCAGCACCTGAGAGATATGGGAAGCCATAATTAGGTGTTGGGAAGTCTCCACCTAAATTCGGCACCCAGGTTTCTGGGGTAAATATCAGGAATGACAGCGTGACTATCGACATACCAAAGGTGAGTAAGCCTCCGAATAAACCTAATGTTGGAGACCAAATCCCCGCTAATACTAAAATACCAATTGTCACAATGATTGCGCCAATAATATAAGAAGCAGTATAGGTGCCATTGGCTTTATGCCACTCGATATTTTTTGCGACCATTTTGCCTT
>CAURMH010000032.1:0-18219 GCA_963525745.1 uncultured Pasteurellaceae bacterium
GCGAGCGCCTGAATTATCAGCAACATCCAGCATAGTCTGTTCTTGGATCATATTAATGCTCCGTTAAGTTAAAAAAATACCCTCGCGGGACGAACCTCTTCGAAGTATATAACACACAATGAAGAGGTCGTTGAGGATAGCAAATCTACAAGTAAAAAACAACTTAAATTTGTCCAAACTAAGCGGGAGTATAGTTTTATGCTTAAAGTACGTTTGAAACTCTTTTTTTTATCATATCTCGATATAAAGTGCGGTTAATTTTAGAGGAATTTCTATCCTGCTTTTTTGTAATCAAAATATTCAAAAAAATGACCGCACTTCATGCCTAAATAATGATTTATTAAATGCTGTACTAGATAACCATACTATAACTTAACTAATTTGTTTAAAAATAAAATTTTAGATTCTATTTCACTGCAATTAAAACAATGAGTTAAGAGTAATTTAGTCTGATTATCTAGTACAACCCCTAAAACACTAGTACAACCCCTAAAACAAAAGAGGAGATAGTTGAGGCGGTCAAGGAGAAGATTATTATACCCCCCAACGAATTCAACTTAAATTAAAAAGACGGAGTCCAACGCAATATCGTTATCGCTCCTTAAGGGAATAATCTAGATTTTTTGAGGGGAATGATCAAAAATTTCCTATTTTCCGACCGTACTTATTGTGATTAAATTTACTTTTGATCATTAAGGGAATATAGTCAGAAACATGCCGATATTGGTGATAAAAATCATTATTCGAAAATGGCAATTTTTCTATTTACAAGGAAATAACATGGATTTACACAACATTCGCGCGGAATATAGCAAACAGTCCCTAACACAGCAGGATTGTGCAACAAATCCGATTGTACAATTCGAGCGCTGGCTCAACGAAGCGATACAGGCTAAAGTCAATGAACCGACCGCGGTCAATGTTGCCACCGTAAGCCAAGAGGGGCGACCAAGCAGCAGAATCGTCTTATTAAAAGAAGTGAATGAAAAAGGCTTTGTTTTTTTTACGAACTATCACAGCCGTAAGGGACGTGAAATTGAACATTCGCCTTTTGCCGCATTAACCTTTTTTTGGCCTGAATTGGAGCGACAGGTGCGTATTGAAGGTAGAACGGAACGTATTCCCGAAGAGCAGTCCAATGAATATTTTGCCACCCGACCTTATACCAGCCGCATCGGTGCATGGGCGAGCGAACAAAGTGCGGCCATTTCCGGGCATCAATCTTTATTGGCGAAAGCGGCGCTCATTGCGGCAAAACACCCGCTAAATGTTCCGCGCCCGCCTCATTGGGGCGGCTACGTGGTTATCCCCGATCGAATCGAATTTTGGCAAGGTCGACCAAGCCGTCTACATGATCGCATTTGTTATTTTCTTGAAAACGGTGAATGGGTAAAAAAACGTTTATCGCCCTAAAGATCGGATTTTGATTGACCGTTAGAAAAGAATATGTCTCAACAATCTCTAATTTCTCCTTCGGATACTGATGAATTTTTATCCTTCTTCTCTCAGAATTCTATCCGTTATGTATCCGGGCAAAAGAACATCCGTATTGCCTATCGGCATTTTATTCATAGTAAAAATATCGCGTCAAAACTACTGATTTTAGTCAATGGTCGGGCCGAGAATATGTTGAAATGGGCCGAGCTTGCCCATGATTTTTATCAACTTGGTTATGATATTCTGCTGTTTGATCATCGTGGACAGGGTTATTCTCAGCGACTGCACACAAATGAAAAGGGCCATTTGGATCGATTTCGGTTTTATGTGGACGACATGGCAAAAATTATCACAAATGTGACCGCCCTTACTTCCTATGAGAACCAATATTTAATCGCCCATTCCCTTGGTGCGTTAATATCCTGCCATTATTTGGCTACACATCATCACAATATTGAAAAAGCCGTGCTTTCCGCACCTTTTTTTGGTGTGCCGTTAAAATCACCATGGCGGGATAAATTCATCATTAAATTAATGATATTACTTGGTCAAGGTAAACGTTATGTTTTCGGGAAAAAAGGATTTAGGCCGGTTGATCCTAAAAATAACGCACTCAGTGATAGCCGTTCTAGAATGGCAAGAATGAATAAAATCCATCATAAGTATCCACAGCTTCGCCTCGGCGGGCCGACTTTTCGCTGGCTATATTTATGTCTTAACGCGATTAAATCACTTCCTTCCATTTTGCCGAACATAAAAATTCCCACCTTGATTTTACAGGCGGAAAAAGAACAAATAGTAAATAATCAAACGTTATCAAAATTAACCGCACTTTTCCCGAATGCAGAATGCAAGATTGTACCTAATGCAAAACATGAAATTCTATTTGAGACGACGCCGTTACGGGCCAATGTCATTAACCAAATTTTACAATTTCTGAGCGGTAACGAGAGATAAATGAAAGCCCCGTTGTTTTTGAATGCAACAAGGCTTTTTTATTTTGATAACGGATTCAATGCCATATTCATTAAAGCAAATTATCCGAATAGATGTTTAGGAGACAATGTTAATCGTGAAAATATTTTCACATTAAAATGCTTCTTTCTCAGAATCTGCTTCATCATCGCCGAATTGTTCAATATCTGCCATTAACGCTTGTTCAGGATTGGCCACAAGTTCCGCACGAAGCTTATTTTCCAATTCCTGCGCTTTGTCCGGGTGCTCATTTAGCCATTTCATCGCATTGGCTTTACCCTGACCGATCTTTTCACCGTTATAAGCATACCAGGCTCCGGATTTGTCTACCAATTTATGTTTAACGCCTAGCTCGATAAGTTCACCTGATTTTGAAATGCCTTCTCCGTAAAGAATTTGGAAATCAACTTGGCGGAATGGGGCAGCGAGTTTATTTTTAACTACTTTCACACGCGTTTCATTTCCAATCACTTCCTCCCCATCTTTAACCGCACCGGTACGACGAATATCAAGACGAACCGAAGAATAGAATTTTAACGCATTTCCCCCGGTTGTGGTTTCCGGATTACCGAACATTACCCCAATTTTCATCCGAATTTGATTAATAAAAATGACCAAGCAGTTTGCATTTTTAATTTGTCCGGTTAATTTACGCAAAGCTTGTGACATAAGACGGGCTTGCAGCCCCATGTGTGAATCCCCCATTTCGCCTTCAATCTCCGCTTTTGGCGTTAAAGCGGCTACCGAGTCGACAATAACGACGTCAACCGCACCGGAGCGCACTAATGCATCACAAATTTCCAATGCCTGCTCTCCATTATCGGGCTGAGAGACGAGCAGCTCTTTTACATCAACGCCCAGTTTTGCGGCGTAAATCGGATCTAAGGCATGTTCGGCGTCAATAAAAGCGCAAGTTTTGCCGACTTTCTGTGCTTCAGCGATTACCGATAAGGTCAAGGTTGTTTTACCCGATGACTCCGGCCCGAATATTTCTACAATACGCCCCATAGGTAAACCACCAATCCCTAATGCGACATCCAATCCTAATGAACCGGTTGAAACCGACTCGACATCAAGCGCCTGAGTATCGCCTAACTTCATGATTGAGCCTTTCCCAAATTGTTTTTCAATTTGTCCGAGTGCTGCCGCAAGTGCCTTCTGTTTTTCTTCTTGAGTCGTCATTTTCTTATCCTTTAAAATCAATCGTTCTAAGTTGAATTTTATCTGTACTGATATACAGTATCAAGCAAAAATTAATTATTTTGATCATTTTTGCGATCCTGGTTCTAAAATATCTTGCACTGATACAAATTATTACTGTTTGCCGTGAGATAACCTTAATCAACGTTTCAGGTACAAAAAACCCCGCTTAAAAACGGGGGCTTTGGAAATTAATTAGAATTAACGGGATTTATTTAATCGCATCTTTTAATGCTTTACCGGATACAAATGCAGGAACTTTAGACGCCGCGATTTTGATTTCCGCACCGGTTTGTGGGTTACGACCGACACGCGCCGCACGTTTGTTTACTTTAAATGTACCGAAACCGATTAATTGTACCGGATCGCCCGCTTTTAAACTTGCAGTAATCGCATCTAAAGTTGCTTCTAATGCAGCTTTAGCTTGTTTTTTATTTAATTCTGCCGCACTTGCAATCGCATTAATTAAATCTGTTTTGTTCATAAATATGTACCTTCTATAATGTAAACTTATTATTTGTTTTATACTGTAACAACAGCAGTGCAAAGCATAATCTAACTTGCAAATAAAGCAAAGTATGAATTTTAAAAATTGTGAAAAAACTCACATTACCGGTTAAAATTTATACCGATATTTGAAATACCTATGTCGCGAAATTCATTTTTTAACGATAAAATAAACGCGCTATTGTATTTTTCATAACTTTTTAAGCCTCGGTAGAGCTGCCATTGCACATCTAACTCCGCTTGTATCTCTTCCCTTTGCTTCAATTCCATTTCGGATAAATCGCGATTTTCCTGTGTCTCTAAACATGCGGCGACAGTTCCTAATGAAATCCGGCTGATTTTGACCGCTCTTTCAAGCGTTTCGCCGGCAATAATCGCATGAAGTACTTCGGCCAAGGCTTCGCAAGCGTCTAATGCGGGAACAACGCCAAAAAAAGTGTAATCATTAACGTCAGGAATAATTTGTTCTAATTTTTCAAGCTGATGATCAAAATTAATCTTACAATCTTTGACGGTTAAATATTCCCAGACTAAATTTAATATATTGTGGTAAATTTTTGCGTTCTGTTCCAGATGGACCACTTGGCAAAATAGTGCAAAATTCGACCACATTCGCTCACACAGACTCACCATAAAAGCAAGCTGCTGCCAGCTTGCCAAATTTTCCAAACGTTTATGAATCGGATTTCTCATTGGTTTAGCCGTTATTCATGGTATTTTGTTGAATATTGATGAATCGCATCAATGAATACCTTAGGCGCGTCAGTCGGTACGTCTTGATGGATGCCATGCCCCAAATTGAATACGTGTCCTGTTCCATGACCAAAATCTGCCAAAATCGACCGCACTTCTTGTTGTATTCGCTCAGCAGGTGCATATAGCACGCTTGGATCCATGTTTCCCTGTAAAGCGACTTTATGCCCGACTAATGCCTTAGCTTTGGCCAAATCAACCGTCCAGTCGATTCCGATTGCGTCACAGCCGGTTTCGGCAATCGCTTCCAGCCACAAGCCGCCGCCTTTGGTAAATAGGGTTACCGGTACTTTACGTCCTTCGTTTTCACGGAGCAGTCCATCTACAATTTTATGCATGTAATATAATGAAAATTCGAGGTATTCACGGTGCCCCAATACGCCGCCCCATGTATCAAAAACCATTACGGCTTGAGCACCGGCTTTAATTTGTGCATTCAGATAAAGCGTGACGGCTTCTGCGGTTTTATCCAGTAATAGACGTAATGTCGTCGGTGCCGTGTACATCATTTTTTTGATTTTGGTAAATGCTTTGCTGCTTCCGCCTTCCACCATATAAGTGGCGAGAGTCCACGGGCTACCGGCAAAACCGATTAACGGTACATCGCCGTTTAATTCGTGACGAATTGTACGCACGGCATCCATGACGTATTTTAATTCCTGTTCCGGATCCGGAATCGGTAAATTTTTGACCGCACTTTGATTATGGATTGGGGAGGCAAATTTCGGCCCTTCTCCCGCTCCGAAGCTTAATCCCAACCCCATTGCATCAGGAATAGTTAAAATATCCGAGAATAAAATTGCCGCATCCAAATTGTATCGACGTAGCGGCTGTAACGTCACCTCACAAGCCAAATCCGGATTACGGCAAAGCGACATAAAATCACCGGCTTGCGCCCTTGTTTCTTTGTATTCAGGTAAATAGCGCCCCGCTTGACGCATCATCCAAACAGGGGTCATATCAACGGGCTGACGTAATAAAGCGCGTAAATAACGATCATTTTTTAATTCGGACATTCAATTTTCCTTTTATTTTTCTTCTGCCGCACAAAGTGCAAGCGTAGCATTAATCAATTCTAGTGCAATAGTACCTTTAGGGGGTAATTCTGGCAAGTCCTCATAATAAGAAAACCATTTGGCATCACAAATTTCACTTTCCTGCAAGCGAATCTCACCACTTTTATAATCAGCCAAAAATCCCACCATTTGAGAATTTGGAAATGGCCAGGGCTGACTACCGAAATAACGAAGATTTTCAATGATAATACCCGTTTCTTCAAAAACTTCCCGTCGTACGGCTTGTTCAAACGTTTCACCGACTTCAACGAAACCGGCCAAGATTGTATACATTCCTCCTTTATGTCGCAGATGATTTGCTAATAAAATTTCTTTACCGCGACGCACCGCAACAATAATTGATGGGCAAATAACGGGATAAGCCCGATGGCGACAGGTTTCATTGGAACATTGAACAGCAAGCTCGTCGGACACTACCGTCGTTTCGCTACCGCACTGACCACAAAATCGGTGAGTATTTAGAAAATAATTGATTTCAACACCTCGTGCTAAGGAATAAAATTGTTCACGAGGCAAAGTAAGCAAAGCGCGCAAAGAAATATATTCGCGTTTATCCGTCACTTCGTTTACTAACCATAAATTTTCACCGCGCCATGTGCCGATTTTCATAGCTAAACGACCAAGCACGCCGACTTGCGCCGCCGAGCCGAAGGGCAATTCGTTTTCAATTAAGTAAATTGACGAACCTTGCGTTAGAAGCCAATACCCCGATTCATTCTGCTCAATTTGATGCATGAAAACTCCTAAAAAACTAACCGCTCTTGGATCTGAACTCCAAAACTTGGACAGATATAATTTAACCTATAATACAGCACGCTGTATTGTCCAAGACTCAAATTTCTTCATCCAAGTTTAGATTGACGATAAAGCCCATTGATACCCTATTTTTTAAAACATTGCAACCAAACAACACCGGAAGAATATGAGGCAATGTGTCATAAAAAATCCGCCCCTTAATCAGCCGATTTTGTCTAGTTTTTAGGGAGTAAATCATTTTTTAGAAGACGAGAAAGGAAGATTGTTCGGTTTTTGTTATTTTGCTAATATTGCGGGTTATTAAATTTGTGAGAGCGATTATAATGACTAAATACAATAAACTTCGTCTTGAATGGGATTGTCGTCGGGGTATGCTAGAGTTGGATAAGATTATTATGCCTTTTTATAAACAATCTTTTGAACAACTCAGTGATAAGCAAAAGGCTGTTTTTATTCGTCTTCTCGCCTGTTCCGATCTCCAGCTTTTTTCTTGGTTTTTTAACGGTAGCGAATCAGCGGATGCCGAATTACAGGAAATGGTCGAGTATATTCGAACTGTACAAAAAATAAATGTAAATTAATTTTACCGTAAAAACGGAACTTTTATTGCCGGCCTCTGTCATAAAGGGCAACAAGAGCTTGCTGTATTAAGGCAATAAAGGCGTGTAAAATTGCGAATTTGAATAAGCCGGATATTGTGTCGTAGGAGAAATATGACTGAACAGCTTACCGATCAGGCCTTGGTAGAAAAAGTGCAGCAAGGAAATAAAAAAGCATTTAATTTGTTGGTTGCCCGTTATCAAAATAAAATCGCCGGTTTACTGACGCGTTATATTTCGCCGAATGATATTCCCGATGTGGCGCAAGAATCTTTTATAAAGGCCTATCGTTCAATTGATTCTTTTCGTGGTGACAGCGCTTTCTACACTTGGCTGTATCGAATTGCCGTCAATACGGCGAAAAATTACTTAATGTCGCAGGGGAGACGTCCGCCGAGTGAAGATATTTTGGCGGAGGATGCCGAGAGTTATGAGGTCGGTACTCAGTTACGAGACGGAGATACCCCTGAAAACCAAATGTTATCCAAAGAGCTGGAGCGTGTTGTGTTTGACGCAATTCACAACCTTCCGGAGGATTTAAAAACAGCTATCACCTTACGCGAACTTGAAGGACTGAGTTATGAAGAGATTGCGGAGATAATGGACTGTCCTGTAGGCACCGTCCGTTCCCGTATTTTTCGCGCAAGGGAAATCGTTGAGAGCAAAATACAACCGCTAATGCAGCGTTAATAAAAGTCGGAGTTACAAATGCAAAAAGAGTTACTTTCAGCCTATATGGACGGAGAAATCGTTAATCCTGAGTTAACGAATGAACTTTGTGAAAGTCCTTCGTTACAACAGTCTTGGGTGAATTTTCATATGATAAGAACCGTCATGCGTAATGAAACCCACGTATTTTTAGGCGCGGATTTTACTGCCAAGATGGCCGATTTAATTGAAAATGAGGAAAAACATTCATCTGATATTCAGGTTTCCCAACCTTCTGTGCGAGAAGTTGAAAAGTTATCGTTTGTTCAAAAGTTAAGAGCCGTTTTTGCACCGGTTGTTCAGGTCGCTATAGCCGCCGGCGTTTGTTTAGTTGCTGTTTTAGGCGTGCAGTCGTTTAAAACGCAAAATGATGTGAATAACGCCTCTGAAATACCGATTTTGCAAACACTCCCGTTTAATAATTCGGTGCAAGAGGTTAGTTATAATGCCCCTGTAAGAGATGTAGCGACAGCAGAACAAATCGAACAAAAAAATCGTCGTATTGGTGTGATGTTACAAAACTATGAATTACAGCGCCGTATGCATACAGATACGTTAAGTTTCGCCAACGGTGCAAAATAAGTCTGACGATAAAAAATTCACCGCAATGGGTGAATTTTTTATTTTTACATGAAATGATATAAACTTATGCAAAAAATATTCTTAAAATTAACCGCACTTTTCATACTCGGTTTCCCGGTTTTGTTTGTAAACGCTGCCGAAGAGCAAGATGCACGCACGATCTTAAACAAAATGTCAGATTCGGTGAATTCATTGAATTACGAGATTGCATTTGTACAAACCACACCTTCTAATATGGATTCGTTCCGATACCGACATATTAAGCAGGATAATAAAATTTACGCCCAGCTCGTCACGCTTGATGGTGTTCAGCAGGAAATTATCCAACGGGATAATTTAATTAGTTATTTTCAGCCGAATATCCAAGCTTTTACGATTAAAAGTAAAGATATTGTCGATGCCTTGCCTGCGGTTATCCGTGTCGATTTTAATCAATTGGCGCAATACTATGAGTTCATTAAACTGAACAAGAATCGCGTAGCAGGTCGTATCGTTGATACGATTCGTATCATCCCAAAAGATGATTTCCGCTATCAGTATTTAATCTTTGTAGATGAAGAAAACGGGTTATTACTGCGTAGTGATATGCTGGATCGCGATGGTAAATTACTTGATCAATTTCGCGTTGTGACACTTTATATTGACGATAGGCTAAAAGGGCTGACTGATTATCTAAATCAAGTCGTACCCCCCCCTCTACTGGACAAAAATACTGTTCATGGCGATGTCTCGCTCAGTTGGGAAACAGGCTGGCTACCGCAAGGTTTTACAGAAGTCAGTCAAAATCAGGACACGATGGGAAATGACGTGATTGACAGCCGTCTGTTTAGTGACGGATTGTTTACTTTTACGCTTTATGTGGCGAATGCCAATGGTCAGCAAAAGCACGACGGCACTTGGAAACAGGGCGCTTATACAATCTACAACGAAGTTATCGGAGATAAAGAAATTACGTTTATCGGACAGCTTCCAATTGCGGCGGCAAAGCGTGTCGTGCAGGAAATTAAGTTTTTACCCTAATCTGATGAAATAAAGTGCGGTCAAAATCATAATATTTTCATCACACGTATAACAACCTCTATTGTCTTTTCTACACGGTCATCAATGTGAAATTCCACGTTTTTCGACCGCACTTTTCTTTGTCCTATGTTTATTTGTTCCATCCCCCGCTGTTGTCTCAGATAACATTTGACAGCGTAAGCACATCTTCCTACTATTTCACTCATTTATTTGAATACTAACAAACGGAAAGCTTATTTTGAAAAACACCACTGAAATACTAAAAAATGCCCTTGCCCAACGTATCTTAATTTTAGACGGCGCCATGGGCACGATGATCCAAAAATATAAACTCACCGAAACGGATTTCCGAGGTGAACGCTTTAAAGAAAGTGCGGTGGATTTACGCGGCAATAATGATTTGCTCACCCTCACCCAACCACTTTTGATTTCCGCCATTCACGAAAAATATTTGGAAGCCGGCGCGGACATTATCGAAACCAATACCTTCAGCTCCACCACCATTGCACAAGCGGATTACGACTTGCAATCCATTGCTTACGAACTGAATTTTGCCGGCGCGAAACTGGCGCGTTTAGCCGCAGATAAATACAGCACACCGGAAAAACCAAGATTCGTCGCGGGGATTCTCGGCCCAACGAACCGCACTGCCTCCATCTCCCCAAACGTAAACGACCCCGGTTTCCGTAACGTCACCTTTATGGAATTGGTGGATGCCTATTCAGAAGCCACACGTGGCTTAATTGAAGGCGGTGCCGATTTAATTATGATCGAAACCATTTTCGACACGCTGAATGCCAAAGCCGCGGTATTTGCCATCGAAACCGTGTTTGAAGAATTAGGTGTGGAATTACCGATTATGATTTCCGGCACCATTACCGATGCTTCCGGCCGCACCCTTTCAGGACAAACTACCGAAGCCTTTTATAACTCCTTGCGCCATGCTAAACCACTGACATTCGGTTTGAACTGTGCGCTAGGCCCGAAAGAACTTCGCCAGTATGTTGAACAACTGTCTAAAATCAGCGAAACCTACGTTTCCGTGCACCCGAACGCAGGCTTACCAAACGCCTTCGGCGGCTACGATCTCGGTGCGGAAGACATGGCGGCACACCTGAAAGAATGGGCGGAAAGCGGCTTTGTAAACATTATCGGTGGCTGTTGCGGCACCACACCGGAACACATCAAAGCCTTTGCCGAGGCAGTAGAAAATATCCCGCCACGCAAATTGCCACAAATTAAAACCGCTATGCGTTTATCGGGCTTAGAACCGCTTAACATTGATGATGAAAGCCTGTTCGTGAACGTGGGCGAACGTAATAACGTGACAGGCTCGGCGAAATTCAAACGCTTAATTAAAGAAGATAAATTTGCCGAAGCCATTGAAATTGCCATCGACCAAGTAGAAAACGGTGCGCAAGTCATCGACGTGAACATGGACGAAGCCTTGCTCGACGGCAAAAAATGCATGACCCGTTTCCTCAACATTATGGCGACGGAACCCGATGCGGCCAAAGTGCCAGTGATGATCGACTCCTCCAAATGGGAAGTGATTGAGGCGGGCTTGCAATCGGTGCAAGGTAAGCCGATTGTGAACTCCATTTCCTTAAAAGAAGGCGAAGAGATTTTTATCGAACACGCCAAACAGGTGCGTAAATACGGCGCTGCCGTTGTCGTGATGGCATTTGACGAAGTCGGCCAAGCGGACACCGAAGATCGCAAAGTGGAAATCTGTACCCGTGCCTATAACATCTTAGTCAACCAACTTGGCTTCCCGCCGGAAGACATCATTTTCGACCCGAACATTTTCGCCATCGGCACCGGGATTGAAGAACACAACAATTACGGCGTGGATTTCATTAACGCCACAGGCCGCATTAAACGTAGTCTTCCGCACGCCAAGATTTCCGGCGGTGTATCAAACGTGTCCTTCTCCTTCCGCGGCAACAACGTGATGCGTGAAGCCATTCACGCGGTCTTCCTCTATCATGCCATCAAACAAGGCATGGACATGGGGATCGTGAACGCAGGCCAGCTCGCGATTTATGACGATCTCGATCCTGAATTGCGTGAAATCGTAGAAGATGCCGTCTTAAACCGTAGCCCAGATGCCACAGAAAAATTGCTCGATATTGCAGAAAAATACCGCAATCAAGGCAATGAAAGTGCGGTGGATTCTGTCGCCGAATGGCGTACGTGGCCGGTGGAAGAACGTTTAAAACACGCCCTCGTGAAAGGGATTACCACGTACATCGTTGAAGACACTGAAGAAGCCCGCCAAAAACTGCCAACGCCGTTAGAAGTGATCGAAGGCCCGCTCATGGCAGGCATGGACGTGGTGGGCGATTTGTTCGGCGACGGCAAAATGTTCCTCCCACAAGTGGTGAAATCGGCGCGCGTGATGAAACAATCTGTGGCGTATTTAGAGCCGTTTATCAACGCAACCAAACAAAAAGGCTCCAGCAACGGCAAAGTGGTGATCGCAACCGTGAAAGGCGACGTGCATGACATCGGCAAAAACATCGTGAGCGTGGTGTTGCAATGTAATAACTTTGAAGTGATTGACTTGGGCGTGATGGTGCCGGCGGACAAAATCATTCAAACCGCCATTGAGGAAAAAGCTGACATTATCGGCTTGAGCGGTTTAATTACGCCATCTTTAGACGAAATGGAATACTTCCTCGGCGAAATGACGCGCTTAGGCTTGAATTTGCCTGTTTTGATTGGCGGCGCGACCACCTCCAAAGAACATACCGCGATTAAACTGTATCCAAAATATAAACAACACGGCGTGTTCTATACCTCAAACGCCTCCCGTGCGGTAACGGTGTGTGCCACGTTGATGAACCCGGAAGGCCGTGCAGCATTGTGGGAGCAATTCAAGAAGGATTACGAAAAAATCCAACAATCTTTTGCCAACCGCAAACCGTTGCGTAAACAACTCAGCATTGAAGAAGCGCGCGCCAACCGTTTCGACGGCTTTAACGGCGAATGGGCAGATTATGTGCCGCCAACACCAAACCAAACCGGCATTGTGGAATTTAAAAACGTACCGATTGCCGAACTGCGTAAATTTATCGACTGGTCACCGTTCTTCCGTGTGTGGGGCTTGATGGGCGGCTATCCGGATGCCTTTGATTATCCGGAAGGTGGCGAAGAAGCGCGCAAAGTGTGGAATGATGCACAAGTGGTATTGGATGAATTAGAACAAAACCACAAACTCAACCCAAGCGGCATTTTAGGCATCTTCCCTGCGGAACGTGTGGGCGATGATGTGGTGTTATTCTCCGATGAAGACCGCACGAAAACCATCGGCACCGCTTACGGCTTACGCCAACAAACAGAACGTGGCAAAAACAGCAAAAGCCAATTTAACTTTGCCTTGAGCGACTTTATCGCTGATCGCGAAAGCGGCAAAAAAGACTGGATGGGTATGTTCGCCGTGTGCGCCGGCATTGAAGAAATGGATTTAGTGGAAGGCTATAAAGCGGCAGGCGACGACTACAACGCCATCTTGCTACAAGCCGTAGGCGACCGTCTCGCTGAAGCTATGGCGGAATACCTGCACTTTGAGCTACGCACCCGCATTTGGGGCTACACGCAAGAGGAATTCGACAACCAAGGGTTAATCAACGAAAACTACGTCGGCATCCGCCCTGCACCGGGTTATCCAAGCTGCCCAGAACATACCGAAAAAGCCTTGATTTGGGATTTATTAGAAGTAGAACAACGCATCGGCATGAAACTCACCGAAAGCTACGCCATGTGGCCGGCAGCTTCCGTCTGCGGTTGGTACTTCACCCACCCTGCAAGTAACTATTTCACTTTAGGTCGCATTGATGAAGACCAAGCTCAAGATTATGCCAAACGTAAAGGTTGGGATGAGAGAGAGATGATGAAATGGTTGGGTGTGGTCATGAAGTAAGAATATTTAAGCTAAAACAGTACCGATATATTTCTATACCGGTACTGTTTTAAAGACTTGACTTCATTCTATTATTGCTAAGATCAAATACTTTTTTGCACTTATCTAAAAATTCTAATATTTCAGCTTTATTTTTTTCTTGGGTATAATAATAACTTATAGCTTTAGAAAGTTTAAAGAAATTTTCAAGTTCAGATATTATCTCTTTATTTTTTAGAAAATCATTACTAAATGTGTCAGTAATACTAAATTTAGATAAAACATTATTCAGTTTATTCTTAGTATATAGTCTTGCCTCTTGGATTTTCTCTATCTCATCCCAAAATGAGTCATATTCAAGACAATGAACAAGTTGATACGAAATATAATACAAGAATGATTCTGGAGGTAGGTATGTTGGCAATGCAACACAGTTTTCAGGAAGTTTTAAAGAAGTAAAACCTTTGAAATCATAGCCATCTATATATTTTTTTAATAAATGAGTCCTTTCTGTCTTCGCATCCCCATCTAAAACTATAGCAACTGTAGCAAAATGATTATCACATTCAGGAAGAGCTTTTAGATTATTGCATCCTAAATGAACTGGTATTATTTCATAACTTGGCAAATCTAAATTTAAATTTAAAAGTTCTAATGTATTATCAGATAATATTTCAGTAAGTATGAAATTAGTCATTTCATCTTCACAATATACTTTGACTTTAGGGCGATAATGATTTGTTCTATCAAATAAATCGGCTTTCAACTCTTCATAGCTTGATATTGCAGATATTCTTGGACGCATAGGATCTAAAATATAAATCATTTTATAATCATTGATAGATTTATCTTGAAGCTTTAATATTTCTTTATTTATTGTTAGTGAGTGAGTGCTAAGAAATATTTGTAAAGACAAATCATTAGATAATTTTTCTAATAATTTAAACAATCTTAATTGAGCATCTGGATGCAAAGATGCATCAACCTCATCAATACATAGAATGCCACCTGAATAGTTATCTCCAAGAGTATCTTTTAAAATATAGAAATCAATTAATGCAGATATAACGCATCCTATATTATCTTGTCCGACAGATTGGGTCTCAGGAGTTGCACTATCTAATTCAATATGTAAATTAGAGTTCTTAACTACATTTTTATGAATTAATTGATTATCTCCAGCTATATTGCTAATAGAATTAGGTAATATAAAGTTATACCATTCTTTATATTTCTCAAAAATTTTTGCATTAAAATGCCGATTATCAGATCTTATTCCTTTCTTAGATAAAGTAGTTTCTCCAACAGGAAACAATCTTGATAGACTAAGAAATATTGTGGGAACAGGAATTTTGCTCTGGCCTGTCATAGAATTATTACCAAAATAAGAAGATGGTCTTGGTAAAACTCGGATACCTCTATTTTCCTTTCTTGAGTCTTTATAGCCATGACGTCGTTCCTCAAACTCATCTGTATCATTAATTAAAACCTTTAAATAACTCTTATAGTTTTTAAAATCTTCATTTTGATTTATAATAAAATAATCACTAAATTCCGGAAAAAAATTACCTCCAGTAGCTCTTCTATCTTTTGTTCCAAAAGTTGTAGCAATTAAAGATAATAAATTTGATTTACCGACACCATTTTGTCCTGAAAACACATTAATCTTTTTACCAAGTTTAATTTCCTTATTAGTAAATTTCCTAAACTTTTCTATATATAAAATATCTGCTAAATATTTCATGTAAACTCCAGTGATTATTTGTAAAAATTAGTTAAGTATTTTTATATCAACTACTTCAATAACTATAAAACAGTATAGAATAATACGTTATGGTTATCAACGGATTTGTATTTATAATAGCTCCTTGATGGCCCCCACGATGGCGCACGCTTCCCAGCGTGTGCCTCATTTCACGAAAAACACTTCAAAAATCGACCGCACTTAAAGCCTCCACGCTATACTAACCGTAATTTTTAGAGGGAAACAACGATGTTAAAAAAAGTGCGTTAATCGGTTTACTATTATTCGGTATCTTTTGGGCGCCGGTAATTTGATTTTTCTGCCGAGCCTCAGGGCGTTGGGAGGGACGTATTTTTGGCCGGCGATTATCGGATTCGTACTTTCCGGTGTGGGCATCGCGGTTTTAGCTTTAATTATCGGCGCCTTAAACCCTAAAGGTTATGAGGATGAAATCTCGTCTAAAATTTCGCCGCAATTCGCCACGATTTACTTAGTCGTTCTTTATCTTTCTATCGGTCCTTTTTTCGCCATTCCGCGCAACGGTATCTTATGAAATCGGCATTGCATCAATATTGGGGCGCATTTAAATGAGGTCGGTTTAATCCTTTTTACTTTGCTTTATTTTGCTGTTGCCTATTTGATTGCGTTAAATCCCTCCAAAATTTTAGATCGTATCAGCAGAGTATTAACACCCGTTTTCGCTATTTTAATCGTGCTATTGGTTATTTTAGGTATTGTACGATACGGCTATGTTACGCCGCAATCTGCACTCGAAAACTATGCAAAGTCCCCTTTCGGAATCGGATTTAGCGTGCTGTATATCGGTCTCGGATTTTTAGGTAATCATTTTCCCGTTCCGACCGCCGAATTTTTTAGCGCACACTTCCCGCGCATGCGTTATCAAACTTATACGCTTCTATTCACGCTGATCAGCCTTATGGTTGCCAATTTTGGCTTAGACGCAATTATTAAATATTCGCTTCCTGTGCTGCAAATTCTCTATCCAATAACCATCGTTACCGTCGTGCTAATCGTTATTAATAAATTCCTGCCATTATCCAAGTGAGGAATGCAAGTAACGATTTTTACCGTCTCGCTTATCGCTTTTTTCCCAATACTCGGCGAACAGTTTTCTCTCATATTAATGACGAACTTAATTCATCACCTGCGGTTCGCACAAATGTCGCTGCCTCGGCTTGTTCCGGACGCGATTGTTGTCGCTATCACGCTCCTTTTGTCTAAAAAATAAACGAATCGATACTTAAGAAGTGCGGTGGATTTTAGTTCTATTTCTACGCAAACGTTTTCGTTTTAGGGTGGTTTCCTTTATAATACGGGTAGTCATAATCTTCATTTAATATTCAAAGGTAATCCTCATGTTCCAAATTTTCCGTGGCTCGCCTGCCCTTTCCGAATTCCGTATCAACGCCTTAATGCAAAAATTTCGACAAAATAATCTGCCGGTGAACGCCGTATATGCCGAATACGTGCATTTTGTAGAACTCAATGCGGTGCTCTCGGAGAAGCAGGAAATTAAGCTCAAAGAATTGCTCCATTACGGCCCGACTCTTGCCGAACATGAAGCCAAAGGGGAAAGTTTTATTGTGATTCCGCGGGTCGGCACCATTTCTTCTTGGTCGTCCAAAGCGACCGACATCGCCCATAACTGTGGTTTGAACGAAGTAGAACGCATTGAGCGTGGTTTGGCATATTACTTTGAATTGACACAGCCGTTAGACGAAAAAACAACGGAAAAACTGACCGCACTTTTACATGACCGCATGATGGAAACTGTGGTACGTAAAGCTGCGGATGCGGAAGTGTTGTTCCGTCAGCAAGAACCGAAGCCGTTCAAAACCGTGGATATTTTAAACGGCGGGCGCAGAGCTTTAGAAAGTGCCAACGTGGAACTTGGCTTGGCATTGGCGGAAGATGAAATCGATTATTTGATGGAAAATTTCACCGCACTTGGACGCAACCCGCACGACATTGAGCTGTATATGTTTGCGCAAGCCAACTCGGAACACTGCCGTCACAAAATTTTTAACGCCGACTGGATTATCGACGGTAAAAAACAGGATAAATCCCTGTTCAAAATGATCAAAAATACCTTTGAGAAAACCCCTGATTTCGTGCTTTCCGCGTATAAAGACAACGCCGCGGTGATGGAAGGCTCGAAAGCGGGACGTTTCTTCCCGGATCAAGACGGCATTTACCGTTATCATAATGAAGACACCCACATTTTAATGAAAGTGGAAACCCACAACCACCCGACTGCCATTTCTCCGTTCCCGGGTGCTGCAACCGGTTCCGGTGGCGAAATCCGTGACGAAGGCGCGACCGGTCGTGGCGCCAAACCGAAAGCGGGTTTGGTGGGCTTCTCTGTGTCCAACTTATGCATTCCAAACTTTGAACAACCTTGGGAAGCCCCGCTTTCCAAACCGAACCGCATTGCTTCCGCCTTAGACATTATGCTGGAAGGCCCGTTAGGTGGCGCGGCGTTTAACAACGAATTTGGTCGTCCGGCATTGCTCGGCTATTTCCGTACTTACGAACAAAAAGTGAATAGCTTCAACGGAGAAGAAGTGCGCGGTTACCACAAACCGATCATGTTGGCGGGCGGTATCGGAAACATTCGTGCCGAACACGTGCAAAAAGGCGACATTCCGGTGGGAGCAAAACTGGTGGTGCTCGGCGGTCCGGCCATGAACATCGGCTTGGGCGGTGGCGCGGCGTCTTCTATGGCATCCGGTAAATCTAAAGAAAACTTGGATTTTGCCTCCGTACAACGGGATAATCCGGAAATGGAACGTCGTTGCCAAGAAGTGATAGACCGTTGCTGGCAGCTGGGCAATGACAACCCAATCGCTTTTATTCACGATGTGGGCGCGGGCGGTTTATCTAACGCCATGCCGGAATTGGTGCATGACGGCGGCCGTGGCGGTAAATTTGAACTCC
>CAURMH010000033.1:0-17774 GCA_963525745.1 uncultured Pasteurellaceae bacterium
CCGCTGTGCCATCTTGTGCCGTGTAGTTAAAACGGTCTTTGCTGAGTGCTGAAATGCCTTTGGTGTGGTGGCTGTCGCCGTGTAAAGCATAATAAAAATTGTTATTTGAACCGGAAAGGGTTAATGAACCATCAACAGTGCGGTGAGATCCTGTGCCGAAATCATAGTCAACATTGAAGGTTTTGCCTTTTTCTAAGCCTTTTTTGGTGGTGATATAAATCACACCGCCCATCGCATCACTTCCCCAAAGCGCGGATTGCTCACCGCGTAAGACTTCGATGCGTTCGATGTTGCTTAAAGCTAATCCACCGAAATCAAAACCGTAGCCGGAAACCGGATTGGCTTTTACACCATCAATAATCACGGCAGTGTGGTTTGCATCCGCACCACGTAAAAAGACGTTGGTCAATGTACCACGACCGCCTGAAGCGCTTACGGCAAGGCTTGGCACGGTTTTCAACACATCACTCACATACGTAGCGTTGCGTGCAGCGAAATCTTTTTCCGTTAAAACTGTCACAGAAGACGCGGTTTGGTCTTGGGTGACCGGAGTCGCGTAAGCGGAATACACCTGAATCGGTTGTAATTCGGTTTTTGTTTGTTCATCGGCAAACGCGACTGTCGATAAACTTAATAAAATTGTTGTTATCATAGAATGCTTACGCATAATGGGTTCCTTGGTTAAAAAATGATAGTCATTGTTTAGCAATGATGTTTTTGTCGATACGCCACTAAATCCTCAATGGTAATAACGGCATAACCGAATTTTTGTGCGAATTTGACAATTTCCGGCGTGCGAGCCATGGTGCCGTCATCATTAGTTATTTCACAAATCACTCCGGCCGGTTTAAATCCGCTTAAACGGGCAAGATCTACAGCCGCTTCGGTATGTCCTCGACGATTTAACACGCCGTCTTCCACCGCGCGTAAAGGGAAAACGTGTCCCGGGCGGTGTAAATCCTGTGGCTTAGCTTCATCGGCAATGGCGGCACGAATCGTTGTTACGCGATCGGCTGCCGAAACACCGGTGCTCACCCCACTTGCGGCTTCAATTGTTACTGTAAAGGCCGTTTTATTTACGCTGTTATTGTGTTTTACCATGGGCGGTAAATCTAATTGCCGACAACGTTCATCGGTTAAGCAAAGACAAACGATGCCGCTTCCATAACGGATTAATTGTGCCATTTGTGCCGGGGTGATCGTTTCGGCGGGAAAAATTAAATCCCCTTCATTTTCGCGATCTTCATCATCAAGCACTAAAACGCCATTGCCTTGTTTGAAGGTGTTTAAGGCGTTGCACACACGTTCTTCCGCTGATAAACCGAACGGGGATAAAATTGACTGATTCATAGTAACTTCCTTTCATTAAAATCGAATACCAGAATCAGGGCTGAGGAGAAATACCAAAGACGACGCCGATCGCCGTTATTCTCTTCCATCCAGACTATAACTGTCGGCCTTGGAATTTCACCAAATCTGCTGACTTTAAAACTCGGTCAAAATCGACCGCACTTTAAACGCTCGCGGGCTATACCGCCGGTAGGGAATTTCACCCTGCCCTGAGAATGCTCGCCCAGTATAGCGCAAAAGAAACCGACGAAACATATTTTTATTTGCCATAAGATTGCATACAATAAGGAGACGGAGATTTCTTGGTTCGGCCGGCGCGGCCTGACTTAAGCTGTGCGTCAGAACAATCATTGAGGGAGTGGGATTATGTCCGATTTCGTGTATTTACAGGAAAAACGTAAACAGTTAAATCTGAAAGTTAACGAGCTTTGCTTACAGGCCAATGTGACACGCGCTTATTTTAATCAACTGATTACGGGCAAGATCAAAAGCCCAAGTGCAGCAAAACTTAACGCTTTACATAAAGCACTGCAAATTTCCGAAAAAGAAGACAAAAAAGTCGGCGTCATTTTCGGGAAATTCTACCCTGTACACACCGGACATATTAATATGATTTACGAAGCGTTTAGTCGGGTCGACGAATTGCATGTCATTGTGTGTAGCGATACGGAGCGCGATTTGAAGTTATTTTACGACAGTAAAATGAAGCGAATGCCTACGGTGCAGGATAGATTACGCTGGATGCAGCAAATCTTTAAATATCAAAAAAATCAGATTTTTATTCATAATCTGGTCGAAGACGGATTGCCAAGTTATCCAAACGGCTGGGAGGCTTGGAGCCGCGAAGTCAAAAAACTGTTTAAAGAAAAAGGATTTAATCCAAGCGTCGTATTTAGCAGTGAGATTCAGGATAAAGCCCCTTATGAGCAATATTTAAATTTAGAGGTTTCTTTAGTCGATCCCGACCGCGCTTTTTTTAATGTTTCCGCAACAAAAATTCGTAATAATCCTTTCCATTATTGGAAGTTTATTCCTAAGGAAGTGCGACCGTTTTTTGTTAAAACGATTGCCATTTTAGGCGGAGAAAGTAGCGGAAAAACGGTTTTAGTGAATAAATTGGCCGCCGTATTTAACACCACTTCCGCTTGGGAATATGGTCGTGAATTCGTTTTTGAAAAACTTGGCGGCGATGAGCAAGCTATGCAATATTCCGACTATCCGCAAATGGCGTTGGGTCATCAGCATTATATCGATTATGCATTACGCCATGCACATAAAATTGCCATTATTGATACCGATTTTATTACGACGCAAGCATTTTGTATTCAATACGAAGGCAAACCGCATCCTTTTTTAGATTCCATGATTAGAGAATATCCTTTTGATATTACGATTTTATTAAATAATAATACAAAATGGGTGGACGATGGGCTACGCTCGCTTGGGAACCACAAACAACGTCAACAGTTCCAGAATTTACTTAAAAAATTACTGGAAAAATATAAAGTATCTTACATTGAAATTGAATCGCCAAGCTATTTGGATCGATATAATCAGGTTAAATCGGTGGTTGAAAAGGTGCTTAATGAAGAAGAAATCTCTGATTTACAACGCGATATCGGTTGAGGAATAATATGATCCTATTTGCGGGCGACCCCCACGGACAATTTGACCATCTTTACCCTTTTCTTCAACAACAGAAAGATATCGCATTGGTCATTTTGGGGGATTTACAACTCTCCTCCTCGACCGAATTGGATAAATTAGCGCAATATTGCGATTTATGGTTTATTCACGGTAATCACGATAGCAAAACCGTTGCGGCGTTTGACGCGATCTGGGGAACGCAATGGCGTTTGCGCAACCTTCATAACCGCGTCGTGACCATTCAGGGGAAGCGAATTGCCGGGCTTGGCGGTGTTTTTCGCGGGCAGATCTGGATGCCACCAAACAAGCCGATGTTTTTCGATCCCATTCATTTTTGCCAATACACATCGCAAGAAAAACTGTGGCGTGGCGGCATTCCGTTGCGTCACCGAACGTCTATTTTTCCTTCGGATTTTGAAATACTAGAGCAGGAACAGGCGGATATTCTCATTTGCCATGAAGCGCCTTGTCCCCATCCGATGGGATTTTCCGTCATTAATGAACTGGGGCAAAAAATGGGCGTTACGCATATTTTTCACGGACATCACCACGAAAATTTCATTTATCACAGCGATTTTAATTATCAAATTACCAATGTTGGATTTCGCAGTTTGGCCGATATACAAGGCAATTATTTGCTGAAAAATATTGATACGCGCTAGCGCGTGTTTACAGGTAAACGTAGTCGGCGGAATAAATCGATTAGAGGTTGTCGTTCCAACAAACGATAAGTACCGGGGGCCAGATTATTCAGGTTAAATCCGGCCATTTCATAACGAATCAAACGCAATGTGGGAAAGCCGATATGGGCCGTCATTCGACGTACTTGCCGATTTCTGCCTTCCGTAATTTTAATTTCCAGCCAGCTTGTCGGAATTGTTTTTCGCTCCCGAATCGGTGGAATCCGTTCCCATAAAAAATTTGGCGCAGAAATTGACCGCACTTTAGCCGGGCGAGTCATGCCGTCTTTTAACATTACGCCCTGACGTAATCGGATTAAGTCCTGTTCGCCGGGCTTTCCTTCCACTTGCACCAAATACGTTTTTTCCATTTTGAATTTCGGATCAGTTAAATAATGCTGTATTAATCCGTTATTGGTCAGAATCACCAAACCTTCGCTGTCTCGATCCAAGCGTCCCGCGGCATAAATATTCGGAATATCGATAAAATCTGTTAAAGTCACACGTCCTTTTTCGTCGGTAAATTGCGTTAGTACATCAAAAGGTTTGTTAAAAAGGAGCACTAGGCTTTGTGAAAAAGGAATCTGCTTTTCCTTTCGGAGAAAGCCATTGGATTTATATTTAGATTGAAAAGGTTTTTTCATAACCGACTACGGGAAAAATTAATAAAAACTTTCGTAAAATTGACCGCACTTTAGCGGATTGAAAAAGCACTGTAAATATTTGCTCTTTTTTTCATTTCGCTTCGTTACGAACAAAAAGGCCGGCTTTGTATAAAGCCGACCTATATGCCAAATGACGATTTTGTATCGCTTTTTATCTTATAGGTAACCGAATAATCCGGTAAAGATATAACCGAAAATACAGGCAGTAATCACGCCGATTAAACCCGGTAAGATAAAGCTGTGGTTAATAACGAATTTACCAATGTGGGTTGTTCCGGAACGGTCGAATTGAATAGCCGCTAAGTCGCTCGGATAAGTCGGTAAAATATAATAACCGTAACAAGCTGAGGCGAAGGCAAGAATAATCGCCGGATCCACGCCGATACCTAATGCTAATGGAACGAAAGCAACTAATGCCGCGGCTTGTGAATTTACAAATTTGGAAATTAATAACAACATTACCGCGTAAGTCCATGGATGCGCCTTAACGATATCCCCTAATGCCGCTTTCATCATTGGCGTATGGACTGTAAACATGGTTTCCGCCATCCAGGAGATACCGAACACGGCAACCAACGCAATCATACCGGAACGGAAAATTTCGTTTTTACTGATTTTACCGGCATCGGTTTTAGTAAAGATGATAATTAATGCGCCGGCTAACAACATAAAGATTTGAATAACATGAACCATGCTAAGATTCACTTTTTTCTTCGCCGTATCTTTTAGCGCAATTGTGGCATTATTAATGGTTTCGGTTTTATCACCCGCCGTGATCACAACATTGTTGTCTTGTAATGCAATCGTTTGAGTAAGCGCGCCTTTCGCGTCATAAATTTCGACACTGTTATACGCGGTTGCAGCTTTCGCTTTATTTTCTTTCACATCGAGTGCAACTTTGCCGTCTTTCGCCAATGCAACGATTTTGCCGTCTTTAACATTGATACTTTTAACGGCCGCTTTGCTATCGGTAGAAACGACTTCAACCACTTGTGCCGGAGCAGATTTTTCAAAAGCAGGACGCAACTCTTTAAAATAACCGAGCACGGCGACCAGTAAAATCGCACCGAAGAAAATCCACATTGCATTCCAGCTGGACTGCGGCAATTTTTTATCTAAAAGGGAAGCGCTGTCGCCATAGACATATTTTTTAAATTCAGGATCTTGTAATTTTGCTTGAAACTCAGGATCTTTATCTAAATCTTTACCGCGGAACCAACTAAAAATACCGATTGCCAATACGCCGCAAAGCGTGGATGGGACAGTAATTTTCAAGAGATCCAAATAACCGTCAAAACCGGCCAGCGGAGTTTTCGCATTCACTAAGAATGCGGTCAAAGTGACTACGGCAACGGAAACCGGTGACGCGATAATCCCCATTTGGGAAGCAATTGAACTCGCCGCCATCGGGCGTTCCGGACGAATGTCGTTTTTAATCGCAATATCGTAAATAATCGGTAACATGGTATACACCACGTGTCCGGTACCGCATAAAATGGTTAAAAAACAGGTAACGAACGGTGCAAAAATACTCACGTATTTCGGATTTTTACGTAACATTTTTTCGGCGATTTGTAACATAACGTCTAAACCACCGCTGGCTTGCAATGTGGCGGACGTTACCACCACAGCAAGAATCGTTAACATGACATCAATTGCCGGTTTGCCCGGTTCAATACCAAAACCGAATACTAAAACGATTAGTCCGACCCCACCTAACATTCCCAGTGCGATACCGCCTTTTTTCGCACCATAGAACAAACAGATAAGAACAATAGCAAGCTGAATGGCAAACTGTGCGCCTTCACCTAAGTTCATAAGAAAATCCATAAGATACTCCAAAAATAATTGATATTTGAATTCAACATTCGCTCGAATTCTAGCACTAAATTTACCCCCTAATAAGTAGTATCAAATAAATCTTTGTTTTAAGTCAAAATTTCACATAAATATTGATCCGTTCTTGAAACGAATACGGGTACAATAGCAAAAAAGTAAGCAATAAAACACATGATGAAAAACAAAGGAGGCGGCCACCGTGATTTATTCATTACAAGGCTATTCGCAGCATTACGCTTGGGGAGGTAGGCAGTATATTCCGATGCTGTTTAAACAGCCATGCGACGGACAACCTTATGCCGAATGGTGGCTGGGCGCGCATCCCGCCGCACCGTCAATCATTCAAAATCAGTCACAACGCCAATCCCTCATTGAATTTTTACAGCAAAATCCGACCGCACTTGGTGATGGCAGTCGCGCAAAATTTGGTGATGACTTGCCTTTTTTAGTTAAAATTCTTGATGTAGAAAAGCCCTTATCCATTCAATTACACCCGAATAAAACGCAAGCGGAAATCGGATTTGCTGCAGAAAATGCGGCGGGTATCGAACCAACGGATACAACTCGAATTTATAAAGACAATAATCATAAGCCTGAAATGATGATTGCGTTGTCTGATTTTTGGTTATTGCACGGTTTTTGCCGTAAAGCGCAAATTATGGCGAATTTAGCGGCGCGTCCTTCCCTCGCGCCATTGGCCAAAAAATTGACCGCACAACCTCTATCGCACTTTTACGCGGACATGATGCACGCGAAACCGGCGCAATTGGCGCGATGGCTGCTGCCGATTATTGAAGCCAACCAAACGGCATATCAGCAACATCGGTTAAACCTTGCAAATCCTGATTACTGGATGCTTTATACCGTAGATAAAATGGCGATTGAACACGACAAATTAGATGCCGGCTTACTTTGTTTTTATTTATTCAATCTTGTTCATCTCAATCCCGGAGAGGGGATTTATCAGGCTGCCGGTATTCCTCACGCTTATTTACGCGGACAAAATATTGAATTAATGGCCTGTTCGGATAATGTCATTCGCGGCGGATTAACGCCAAAATATGTCAATATTGATGCTTTGCTTGATATTATTGATTGCCGTGAAATTATTCCGCAAATTATTCCTGCGGCGCCTATCTCCGCTAACGTGCACGATTACCTCACGCCGGCATCGGATTTTGCCTTGCAAAGAATGCGTTATGAAAAGGAAACTTGTTTAACGTTGCGCTTTGACAGTGCGGCAATTTTGTTGGTAATGAAAGGCGTAATAGAAATTTCGCAAAATTCGACCGCACTTTGCTTCACCCAAGGAGAATCCGCCTTTATTGAAGCGGGTGAGGGTTATCAACTCAAGGGCATTGACGACGGATATTGCTTTATCGCGCAACTACCGCCGATTCACGGATAACCGAATCGTAATCCGGCCGAAGTTTAAGCGGCATTCGGCTTGATAGGCGTTGATATGCCGATTGAGCAATGACCGTTTCGCTACCCGAATTTAACTACGACCACAAGGACATACCATGCCATTAGCCGATTATTTCCAAAATCCTGCCGTGACGCATCTCAATACGGTGCCGCACCATGCTTATTTTATTCCCTTTGAATCGGTGCAAAGTGCGGTAGAAAATCACCGAGAATCCTCCGCCTTTTTTACTTTATTGAACGGCGAATGGGATTTTGCTTATTTTGATCGTTATATCGATCTGCCTGAGCATTTCCTCGAATTTCAATTTACGAAAAAGTTACCCGTCCCCGCCAATTGGCAACATCACGGCTACGATCAACATCAATACACAAATATCAATTATCCGTTTCCTTTTGATCCGCCTTATGTCCCGCTTGAAACGCCTTGTGGGTTTTATCATCGCACGGTTAATGTGCGCCTACAGCCGGATAAGCGCTATCTCTTAAATTTTGAAGGCGTCGATAGTTGTCTTTATTTATATGTAAATAAACAGTTTATCGGTTATAGCCAGATTAGTCACTGCACCGCCGAATTTGACATTACCGAGGCGTTGAAGGACGGCGAAAATCACTTACACGTCATCGTTTTAAAATGGTGCGACGGCAGCTATTTGGAAGATCAGGATAAATTCCGAATGAGCGGCATTTTCCGCGATGTTTATCTTTTAACCCGCGATAATTATCATCTGCGCGATTTTTTTATTCGTACGGTATTAGCTGACGATTTAAAAAGTGCGGTTTTAAACGTTGACGTTTCCTTTGTCGAAAACGGCATTTTTGCGCCGAAACGGGAAATAGCCTGGCAATTAAGTGATCCCGAAGGCGAAATCTTGGTCAGCGCCGTAACTGAGAATTTGCTCGAAGTCAGCGTGAATAATCTAAAATTATGGGACGCCGAAAATCCGCAGCTTTACACTTTGCTGCTTCATTATGGCCATGAAGTGATTTGTCAGCGTATCGGATTTCGTCGAGCGGAAGTGAAAAACAGCCTGTTTTTGTTCAACGGCCAACCCATCAAACTAAAAGGCGTCAATCGTCACGATAGCGATCCTCAAACCGGGTATGTTATTAGCCGACAACAGGCCATCAGGGATTTGCAATTGATGAAACAACATAATTTTAATGCCATTCGCACGGCACATTATCCGAATGCGCCTTGGTTTACGGAACTTTGTGATCAATACGGATTTTACGTTATGGCCGAGAGCGACATTGAATCGCACGGCACCAATGCGGTCTATGTAAAATCGCCTGAAAATAGCATTTTGCTCGGCGTTGCCTCAACCATTGATCACACCGCGATACGGCAAAAAACCATTGATAATTACTGCTTTATGGCACGTAGCGCCGAATTTGCCGAGGCAATTTTAGATCGTACGAAAGCGAATATTGAACGCGATAAAAACCGTACTTCGGTTATTATTTGGTCGCTTGGCAATGAAAGCGGTTACGGCGAAAATTTTGAACGGGCGGCCGCCTGGGTAAAAAAACGTGATCCGCAGCGTTTGGTGCACTATGAAAATGCGATTTTTCAACATTCGCAACATCAAAATGATACACAACATCTTGATTTTCATAGTGAAATGTATAGAAGCACGGAAGATATTGACGATTACTTCGCACAACCTCACGCGAAACCTTATTTGTTATGTGAATATTTGCATGCGATGGGGAATTCCTGTGGTGATGCCGAAGATTATTTTCAAACTTTTGAAAAATATCCTGGCGCCTGTGGCGGTTTTGTGTGGGAATGGGCCAATCATTCGCCTTATATCAATTCAACTCAAATGGGGTATGGTGGAGACTTCGGCGAAATCATGCACGACGGCAATTTTTGCGCCGATGGGCTTGTGACGGCGGATCGCCAAATTCAAACAAATTTATTGGAGCTTAAAAACGTTCATCGCCCGATTCGAGCGGCGTTAATCAAAAATAAAAACGGCATGGCGATTGAACTCAAAAATTATCTTGATTTCACCGACGCAAAGGATTTCATTGCCGTACATTATCAATTAACCGAGAATCTGGTTATTGTTGATGAAGGCTATTTCGACGGAATAAAAATCGCCCCTCAAACGACCGCACTTTTACCTCTTGATTTGCCTCAGGATAACGGGCAATTGTGGTTACTGACACTGACTTATTATCAAAAGCATGCAACGCCGTTAGTTGCCGCAAACCATGTCTTAGGGTTTGATCAACTTAATCTGTTTGCGCAAAATCGTTTCCCATTGAAACACGCCAAAGTGATAAATGTGCCGCTTGTTGTCGAAGAAAACAAGCGTGAGGTTAAAATCAGCCTAGGGAAATTAGCCTATACCTTTGATCACCAAAAAGGCATCTTGCGACAAATTACTTATCAGCATAAAAATCTGCTCACAGCCCCTGCCGATTTTAATATTTGGCGGGCGCCGCTAGATAATGATGCCTTAATTCAATCTCATTGGCTTGCCGCCGGCTATGATCGTGCCTACACGCGCGCATATGGCGTTGATATTGTGAGATCGGAAAGTGCGGTTGAAATTAGGGTTAAATCGGGCATTGTCGCGACGGCGAAAGCCCGTATTTTGACCCTTGAGACCGTTTATCGAATCGAGCAAAACGGCGAATTAAAAATTTGTGTTCATGCCAAAAAGTCGGCACATTTACCCTTTTTGCCCCGTTTCGGACTACGTTTCTTTTTAGTCGAAAACTTTCGGCAGGGGGATTATTTAGGTTATGGCGAGACGGAAAGCTATCTTGATAAACATCATGCAACACGGCTAAATCAGTATAAATTTGAGACAGAAAAGATGCCTCTTTATTTAAGACCGCAGGAAAATGGAAGTCATTGCGGTTGTCAATATGTCAATTTATACGGTGACGACAGCAGGCTGTATTTTTATAGCGGGCAAGATTTCAGCGTGAATTTTTCATTCTATTCACAAGAAGAATTAGCGTGTAAGAAGCATCATTATGATTTAACGCGCAACGGTAGCGGTATTTTGTGCCTCGATTACAAAATGAGTGGGGTTGGATCAAGTTCTTGCGGCCCTGCGCTGAAGAAGCAATATCGGCTTGATGAAACCGAATGGACGTGGTCGTTTACGTTACGGCCTTATTAAGAGATGAAAAAAAGAGAAGTCGGAAAAAAGGGCTTGTGAAATCAACAAGCCCTTTCTCATATTATTATTCAGTCTCGCCTTTCAAACTATTGAGCCTTGCTAAACCGACATCACAACTTTTTTGTTGAACAGCCAATTCCATTTTGAGAATTTGTTCTTTGCTTTGTTTCAGTTTACTTTTTATCTGATTAACTTGCGGGTGAGTGCCCGGCTGTTTTTCCGCTTGCACGATTAAATTTTCCGTTTCCGTGAAAAGTTTGCTACATTGCTTCGGTAATATGGTTTCCGCAGAGATTACGATTTCTGCAAGCACCCCGGAAGAAAATGTAAGAAAGGGCAAAAGTACGGTCAAAATATGGTGAGTTTTCATTCTGAATCCTTTTAAAATAGGCTTCGTTAAAATTATTCGGTGAAAGTATCAAAATATCCATCAAATGTCTATTTCTCTTTCATCTATTTTGTGCCGTCGCCGAAATAATCCTTTTCAAAGCAGTTTAAAAGTGACAAAATTGATAGAGATCAATTTTTTTGCATTTAAATATATTGTATTTTGTGATTTATATCAAAAATGTGATCTGAGTGATATTCTTTGCTATTTTTTATGCTGACTTTTGGTAGTAGAATGAGCGCGCGACTTGAGTTAACCGGCAAAAATACGATTAAAGTAAAGCCGTTATGTGACTCGACATTGGCCAAGCGGTCAAATTTATGAGTGATTATTGAGACGTTGTCCTATAATCGTGGTAGGAATATTGTGTTATACATACAAGGAGTTGAGATGTTGGACGTTGTTGATCTTTCTCGCTTACAGTTTGCTCTGACTGTGTTGTATCACTTTATTTTTGTTCCTTTAACACTAGGTTTGTCTTTTATTTTAGTTATTATGGAGTCAATCTATGTGTTTACAGGTAAACAAATATATAAGGATATGACAAAATATTGGGGTAAGTTATTTGGTATTAACTTTGCTCTGGGCGTGACCACCGGTATTATTATGGAATTCCAATTCGGTACTAACTGGTCTTATTATTCTCACTATGTGGGCGATATTTTCGGTGCGCCGTTGGCAATTGAAGCGCTACTTGCATTCTTTTTAGAATCGACTTTCGTCGGTTTATTTTTCTTCGGTTGGGATCGTCTTTCCAAAGGGAAACATCTACTTGCCACATTTTGTGTCGCGTTCGGTTCAAATTTTTCGGCAATGTGGATTTTGGTTGCTAACGGCTGGATGCAAAACCCTATCGCGGCAGATTTTAATTTTGAAACTGTGCGCATGGAAATGACGGATTTTATTGATTTATGGTTAAATCCGGTCGCACAAACAAAATTCTTACACACTGTTTCTGCCGGTTATGTTTCCGGGGCATTCTTTGTGTTGGCTATTAGTGCTTATTTCTTATTAAAAGGCCGTGATATTGCTTTTGCAAAACGTTCTTTTGCCGTCGCTGCTATTTTTGGTTTCATTGCTTCGGTTTCCGTTATTGTGTTAGGTGATGAATCCGGATATGACATCGGAAAAGCCCAACCGGTCAAATTAGCTGCAATGGAGGGTGAATTTGATACCCATCCGGCACCTGCGCCATTCCATCCATTTGCTATTCCGAACAGTAAAGAAATGCGTAATGATTTTGCGATTGAAATTCCGGCGCTAGGCGGTCTTCTCGCAACGCGTTCCTTAGATAAGGAAATTACGGGGTTGAAAGATATTCTTGCTGTGAATGAGGGCCGAGTGCGTAATGGAATTGTGGCTTATGATCTCTTTACCCGACTCAAAGCGGAAAAGAAAGCAACCGGACAAGTTGATCCCGCAATGAAAGAAAAATTTGAGGATGTCAAAAAAGATCTTGGCTTTGGTTTGCTACTAAAACGTTATACAGATAAGGTTGTCGATGCGACAGAAGAGCAAATCAAACAAGCGGCACGTGATACTATTCCAAATGTCGGTCCGAATTTCTGGGCGTTTCGTGTTATGCTCGCTGCGGGCGGACTTATCATTCTATTAACATTTGGCGCACTCATACAGGTGGTAAGAAATAAAATAACACATAATCCGTTATTATTAAAAGCACTCTTATGGGGATTGCCGTTACCTTGGATCGCCATCGAAGCCGGTTGGTTCTTAGCCGAGTACGGACGTCAACCATGGGCGATTTATGAAGTGTTGCCGGTCGGTGTTTCCGCTTCTAACTTAACGACAAGCGATCTTTGGTTCTCGATCGTCTTAATTAGCGCACTTTATATCGTATTTATTATCGTCGAAATGTATTTGATGTACAAGTACGCCCGTTTAGGCCCAAGTGCATTGAAAACAGGCCGCTATTATTTTGAGCAATCATCTAAATAAGTAGGAGAGGAATTATTATGGTTGATTATGAATTTCTACGTTTTATTTGGTGGATTCTCGTTATTGTCTTGTTGATTGGTTTTGCAGTCACAGACGGATTTGACATGGGTGTGACCGCACTTTTACCGTTTACCGGTAAAAAAGAGGTTGAGCGCCGCATTATGATTAATTCCATCGCTCCACACTGGGATGGTAATCAAGTTTGGTTACTAACCGCAGGTGGTGCCGTGTTTGCCGCATGGCCAATCGTCTATGCGGTATCATTCTCCGGATTTTATATCGCGTTGATTTTAGTATTGGCCGCCTTATTCTTCCGCCCAATCGGTTTTGAATATCGAGCCAAAGTAGATAATCCGACTTGGCGTGCAACTTGGGATTGGGGATTATTTGCCAGTGGTTTTGTTCCGGCGCTTGTTTTCGGTGTTGCGTTTGGTAATTTATTGCAGGGCGTTCCATTTGAATTCAATGAGTTAACTCAAGTGACCTACACAGGCTCGTTTTTTGCTCTTCTTAACCCATTTGCACTACTTTGTGGCATTTTAAGCGTTGCTATGTTAGTGACACACGGAGCAAATTGGCTACAATTAAAAACGACCGACGAATTACGTATCCGTGCCAAGGCTGTCACCCAAATTGGCGCTGCAGCAACGATTATCGCTTTTGTCTTAGCCGGGGTATGGCTCTCTTTTAAAGACGGATATGTTGTGACCAGCGTGGTTGATCATCTTGCCCCGTCATCACCAATGAATAAGCAGGTGAGTGTAGAAGCGGGAGCGTGGTTTAAAAACTTTAATGCTATGCCGATTTTATGGCTCTTCCCAGTGCTCGCAGTTTTTGCCGCATTACTTAATATTATCACATCTAAGGCTAATCGTTGCGGTTTTGCTTTCTTTTTCTCCGCCTTAACGATGGCCGGTATTATCGTAACGGCCGCGGTATCAATGTTTCCGTTCATTATGCCGTCCAGTACGCATCCTGAAATGAGTTTATTAATGTGGGATTCCACTTCAAGCGAATTAACATTAACTTTAATGTTGGGGCTTGCATTGGTATTTGTTACACTTTCGCTTGCTTACACAATTTGGTCTTACGTCAAAATGTTTGGTCGACTGGACGCAAGCTTTGTAGAAGAAAACAAAAATTCGCTGTATTAGTAAAATCAACTAAGGAAGATCTATGATTTATGTAATTTGGGTAATTGGCGTTTTGTTAGCTATCTATGTCAGTGTAAAATTCACGATAAAGAAAGAGCAAGCAGGTCAATTTGATGAGTAGACGCTTATAAAAAAGGGGGAGGAAAGCTTCCCCCTTACTAAGGTATACAACTAAGGCCGCATTAATTATGTGGCCTTTTTAGGATCGTAGACAAAAGAGTTGAGCGTAATTACCAATCATAAAAAATTGCTATATAAGTATTAGATGCTTTGTTAAACTATTATGAATAGTTAATTTCCTCAATAACTCTTCCAAACGATTATTTTTACTTTAGTTAATTCCTATATGTATAACAAAATTCTCCTTTCTCATTAGGTTTCAAACTTTTTAAGAAACCGCATCGTTGAGTGAAAGGTTAACCTGACAGGCGCACAATTTTAAATGCAGGAGCCTGATTATTGGGTAGATCTTCTACATGTTATTATGGCAAAGGATTTGAAACTTTTGAGTAACTTGAAAAACGGTTCATGAGTATATTCATTATTACAATTATAGGTGCATTCAAAGTAAACCGACGAAAACCTAAAGATTGCACAGCTTATTAAATTGAATTAACCCAATTTTTTGAGGTAACTCAACTAATTTCCCCTTTTTTCTATGTACTCATTTTTGTATTTAAGATCAAGTGCGGTCGATTTTATAATAGTTTTGAACTAAGAACGCTTCATTATCTCAAAAAATTCATCATTCGTTTTTGCGACGGCCAATTTATCAATGAGGAATTCCATCGCTTCCACTTCACCCATTGGGTTAAGAATTTTGCGTAAAATCCACATTTTTTGTAATTCGTCAGGTGTTGTGAGTAGATCTTCTTTACGCGTACCGGAACGATTGAAGTCAATCGCCGGGAAAACACGTCTTTCGGCAATTTTACGTGAAAGATGCAGTTCCATATTGCCTGTACCTTTAAATTCTTCAAAGATCACTTCGTCCATTTTAGAACCGGTGTCAACAAGTGCTGTAGCAATAATCGTCAAGCTTCCGCCTTCTTCCACATTTCGGGCGGCGCCGAAAAAACGTTTTGGGCGATGTAAGGCATTTGCATCGACCCCACCGGAGAGGATTTTACCGGAGGCGGGGGTGACGGTGTTGTAGGCGCGGGCAAGGCGTGTAATTGAATCTAATAAAATGACAACATCTTTTTTATGTTCAACCAGACGTTTTGCTTTTTCAATGACCATTTCTGCGACTTGGACATGACGAGCAGCCGGTTCGTCAAAAGTTGAAGCGATGACTTCACCTTTAACCGAGCGTTGCATTTCCGTTACTTCTTCCGGACGTTCGTCAATCAATAAAACAATGAGTTCGCATTCCGGGTAGTTATGCGTAATGCTTTGCGCAATATTTTGTAACAACATTGTTTTCCCCGCTTTAGGAGGCGCAACGATAAGCCCCCGCTGTCCTTTTCCGATAGGTGCGGCCAAATCCAAAATACGCGCAGTCAGATCCTCGGTTGAACCGTTTCCCCTTTCCATTCGAAGGCGGGAATTGGCATGTAATGGGGTTAAGTTTTCAAAAAGAATTTTGCTGCGGGAGACTTCAGGCTTGTCGTCGTTGATTTGATCCACTTTGAGTAAAGCGAAATAACGTTCTCCTTCTTTTGGCGGACGGATCTTTCCGTCAACTTTATCGCCAGTTTGTAGGTTGAAACGACGGATTTGGCTAGGGGAGACATAGATATCATCAGGGCCGGCAAGGTATGAGCTGTCGGCTGAGCGCAAAAAACCGAATCCGTCCGGTAAGATTTCCAATACACCGCCACCAAAAATATCTTCTCCGCTTTTAGCATGTTGTTTCAATATCGCAAAAACAATATCTTGTTTACGTAAGCGGGCTAAATTTTCTAGGCCCATTTGCCCTTCGCCCAATGCGACAAGTTCGGATACGGGTGTATTTTTAAGTTCTGTTAAATGCATAATAATTATTGTGGAAGTTAATTGAGTTGATTGATTGACTAAATTTGAATGGAGGGCTTATGAAAAGTGCCCTTTAAAACTCGCGTAAGTTACCATTAAAACCTTACGCTGTCTAGCGTTTTATTGCAAAATCTTCGTTTGATAGACTTGGTTGTAGCGTATCAATTATCTGACATAAGCAATATATGAAGTTTGTCGGATATTTACTTTTTTTGACATTTTGGGCAAAAAAAACTATTGCGTTGTCCAATCATTAAACTTTCGATTTTATGACCGCACTTTGGACAAGATTGATTTTTCTTTCCGTAAATTTGTAGCTCCTGAACAAAATAGCCGGGACGCCCGTCCGGTTGTAAAAAATCTTTTAGCGTTGTACCGCCTTGTTTGATAGAAGTAGTCAGTACCTGCTTAATGGTTTTGACGAGCGCGACGGATTGTGCTTTAGTTAACTTTCCTGCAGGTTTAAAGGGGTGCAATCCGCTTAGAAATAAACTTTCATTGGCATAAATATTACCGATGCCAACTACAATGGAATTATCCATCAGAAACGTTTTAAGTGCGGTCGTTTTTTTGCGAGATTTTTTGAAAAGATAGTCTGCGTTGAATTCATCAGAAAGCGGTTCCGGACCGAGTTTCAGAAAAAGATGAAATTTATCCGTATTTTCCGTCCATAACCACGCCCCAAAACGACGGGGATCGTTATAACGAAGTAATTTACCGTTGTTCATCACAATATCAATGTGATCATGTTTGTCAATCGGACTATCATGCGGCACAATACGCACTGAGCCCGACATCCCTAAATGTCCGATAATATCGCCTTTTTCCGTATGAATAATCAGATATTTCGCGCGGCGTGTCAGCTCTAGGACTTTCACATTTTTGAATTCCGTCAATTCAGGTGATACGACCCAACGCAATTTAGGCTGACGTACAACAATTTTTTCAATAGTAAAATTTTTTAAATAAGGGCTTATACCACGCAATGTGGTTTCAACTTCAGGTAATTCGGGCATGGTTTAGTTTGCGAGATGGATATAAAAAAACCCGACCAATATCGGGTTTTTCACAAAATTATTTAATTTTCGCTTCTTTATAGATAACGTGTTTACGCACAACCGGATCAAATTTTTTGATTTCCATTTTTTCAGGCATATTACGTTTGTTTTTGTCAGTTGTGTAGAAGTGACCGGTCTCTGCAGTAGAAACTAAACGGATTTTCTCACGAGCGCCTTTAGCTGCCATGTTTTAGCTCCTTAGATTTTTTCGCCACGAGCACGGATTTCAGCTAACACTGCATCAATGCCTTTTTTATCGATAATACGCATACCTTTCGCAGTTAAACGTAAGGTTACGAAACGGTTTTCACTTTCAACCCAGAAACGGTGAGTGTGAAGGTTTGGAAGAAAACGACGACGTGTCGCATTCAACGCGTGTGAGCGGTTGTTACCCACAGCTGGACGCTTGCCTGTTACTTGACAAACTCTAGACATAATAATCTCCAATAATTAAATATAAGCTCGAGCTTACGGTTCGGATTGTTTAAA
>CAURMH010000034.1:0-17656 GCA_963525745.1 uncultured Pasteurellaceae bacterium
GAATTGATGCGGGCGTATAGCCGCGACGACGCAATCCGGAAATCGTCGGCATACGCGGATCATTCCAACCATCAACAATATTTTCTTCAACTAACTTCAACAATTTACGTTTAGAGGTCAGCGTATATTCCAGATTCAAACGGGAAAATTCGTATTGATGCGGTAGCGGGCGCGTAATCGAAATATGTTCTAACACCCAATCATATAAGCGGCGATTATCTTGAAACTCCAATGTACAAAGCGAATGAGTTATCCCTTCAATCGCATCGGAAATACAATGCGTGAAATCATACATCGGATAAATACACCACTTATCGCCCGTTTGATGATGATGCGCAAATTTGATCCGATATAACACCGGATCGCGCATCACGATAAACGGCGACGCCATATCAATTTTTGCGCGCAAACTGGCTTTGCCCTCAGCAAATTCGCCATTTTTCATCTTTTCAAACAAGACCAGATTTTCCGCCACGCTGCGATCACGGAACGGACTATCTTTACCCGGCTCGGTCAATGTGCCGCGATATTCACGCATTTGTTCCGGCGAAAGCTCATCCACATAGGCCAAACCTTTTTCAATTAATTCAATGGCATAACCGTACAATCGATCGAAATAATCCGACGCATAACGAGGCTCACCGGCCCACTTAAATCCAAGCCATTCGACATCCGCCTTAATCGAATCCACATATTCGACTTCTTCCTTAGTCGGGTTTGTGTCGTCAAAGCGTAAATTACATAACCCTTGATAATCTCGCGCAATTCCAAAATTCAAACAAATAGATTTTGCATGGCCGATGTGCAAATATCCATTAGGCTCAGGCGGAAAGCGCGTATAGACATGCTCGTATTTCCCTGAGGCTAAATCCTCATCAATAATTTGGCGAATAAAATTAGACGGACGCACCCTGTCGTTTTTTTCATCGTTTTTAAGTTCAAAAGAGTCAATCATAATATTTCATCGATTAAGTTAAAAATGACTTCATTCTACAAGCTAACCCCCCTATGTGCAAGACAGGGAAGGGAGTAAAAGAAATAAAGGAAGGAAAAAGAAACGAACTTAAAATCGACCGCACTTTTCCATAACTCTCAAACAGGCAGATAACATTCTAATTCAAAAAAATTTCCCATTGATAAATTTTTGCGATCCGGATCGTAAAGACAATTTGAGGGAGTTGGTTTGTATATATGAAGCGGATTAAAGTGTTTCTAAAAGGAAAATAAAGCGTAAAGTGCGGTTAAAAATAGGGGAGTTTAATGAAAGGTTTTACATTGTTAGAAGCATTAATCAGCCTTTTTATTATTTCCGTTGTGTTACTTTTTTCTATGCCGTATTGGCAGCAAAGTGAACAACAATTTTTACAAAAAGAGCAGCAAAATCTTTATCTTTTCCTTCGTACAATTCAAGCGCGCGCAGAAAATTCGTCACAAATTTGGCTGATTCTGGCTAATCGTAATCCGGTAAATAATGAATGGTGTCTTACTGCGCAGGTTAAGCGCAATCAATTATGCAATTGCCTTACGCGGCAACCTTGCGAAAAGTCGCTTTACGCACATTTTTATTATCCTCAATTTCCGCAAAAAACCGTCTTGATTAGTCCGAAATGGTATCCCACCGAGGTGGCCCGTTTTAACGGTTCGCGTAATACGATTGATGCGAACTGTTTTGTATTGCAGGCCGGCAGGCAGAGAACGTTATTTTCATTTTTTAATATCGGTACGATCAGATTAAAAAGTGGTCAACCGGCCAGCGCTTGTAGCTAATGCTTAGGAAAGAACACGAATGAGAGGTTTAACGATTCCAATTGTAAAGGGGCAAACTTTAATCGGATTACTGGTTTCATTGGCGCTGGCGACGATATTTTTGCTGACTCTTAGTCAATTTTATACCCATATTCAAATTCAAAATCGCGATATTGTGCTGCGTCTTTCACTGCAAGCCGAAATGCAGCGAATTTTGCAACTGATTGCGAAAGATTTGCGTCGTGCCGGGTTTCGGGCGGTGAATGAAAAATTGATTCAATCTAATTTGTCGTTATTTGAATTGGATTCAAAAGGGACGGCAATAACGATTTCTCAGGCGAATAATGCGCCGCAAAATAGTTGTGTTCTCTTTTTCTATGACTTGAATGCAAACGGTTGCATTGGTGAAAAATATACCGCTAATAATTGTATGGCGGGTGGAAGGAATGAGGCGAAGTCTATTGAAAAAGAGTTGTTCGGTTATAAGTTGAACGGGAAAATGGTGGAAACACGACAAACGTATAAAAGTGCGGTCGATTCCCGTTGTGATTCCGTCGAATGCAAACGCTATCTGGCGCAGCAAACTTGTAATGCCGGCGGGGGCTGGACGGATTTGTTCGATGAAAAGGAATTTGAGGTGTCGCAGTTAATTTTTACACCGTTGGCGAATAATCGAGGCATTGAAGTGAGGCTGTCGGCAAATTTGGTTCAACGCAAGGACATTCGTTACGACAGCAGTATTGTCATTCCCTTGTTGAATCAGGAACCGTAATGCGAAAAGGAAATCAATGGATGTTAAAGGCAAAACCACAAAAGGGCATCGTAACATTGACGGCATTGATTTTGTTGTCCGGCATGTTGGTCGCTTTTTTATTGTTTCAGGGAAATTATTTGCATGGCTACCTTGAACAAGCGGTGCAACGCAAAGATTATGTGACGAGAAGCTTGATATTACAGCAAAAAAGTCTTGCGGAAAGGGGATCTGTTTGCCGTAAACTGCCATTAAATTTGACAGAAAAAGTTAAGCAGGTCAATTTTGAGTTAGCCGGTGCGGAAGATAAATTAAATTATTCCGTGTGGTGTCTACGTGCGATGCTATTTAAAAAAGCGCCGACAAAAGGCATGAATGAGGGTGATTATTCTACTTTTATCGTTGAGGCGAATCTTGCCCTTTTTCGACCGCACTTTTCGGTATTAAAAGCGCCTTTAGAATCAAATGCAACGCCGCAAATCTACTGGTTTGATAAGACCCAATCACAGTGGACGATTAACGGCACGTTGAGCGGTATTCTTATTGCAGAAGGCGATTTGGAACTGTTCGGTAAAGGAAAATTGAGTGGGGCGGTGATTACGGGCGGTAAATTAAAGGCGGATAAAAACATCTCTATCACTTATAGTAAATCAACCGTGTCGAATTTAATGCAAAAATATAGTCAATGGCAATTAGCGGAGAAAAGCTGGAATGATCTTAATCCCGAATAAAGGTATGGGCATGCTGAGTTTTTTAGTCACATTAATGATATTTGGTTTTTTATTTACAGCTATCGGTAAATGGTCAGCCAATCAGCGACAACACGCCGCTGTAATTTATCAACAATATCAAGCGATTCAAATCGCGGAAAATCAAGGACAGCGGCAATTTCTTGATTTGTCGTGTGAAAGTAATGTCCGTCAAAACGCACTGCACTTCACTGTCGATTGTTCGGGAAATAAGATTACTGTGCGATACCCATTGGGTGAAATTTCATTGAAAACGGAGTAAACTAACGCAACGTTTTAACCCACCGGTAATAGGACGCGCGTTGTTCACCACATATTATTCAAATCGGCTTGAAAAACAAAAAGATATTCTGTTGTATTTGCTGGAAAGCTTACCGCTTGAAGATCCGCTGCAGCAGGAAATTATTTTAGTGCAAAGTCCCGGCATGGCGCAGTGGTTGCAAATGGAAATGGCCAAACGTCAGGGCATTGCGGCAAATATTCGTTTTCCTATGCCGGCAACGTTTATCTGGCAGCTTTATACGGATAATTTCAACGACATTGAATCACATAATCCCTTTGATAAACAGCTGATGGTATGGCATCTCATGCGTCTGTTACCAACGCTTTTAGATTCGCCGCCTTTTACGCCGTTACGCAAATATCTGGAGAGCTCACCTCATTCGGCGCAATATAAACTCTACCAATTAAGCGAAAAAATAGCCGCACTTTTTGATCAATATTTAGTTTATCGTCCGGAATGGATTCGACGTTGGGAACACGATCTGACGCTTGATTTCCCTCAGGCGCAAAGTTCACACAATGAACGTTCGACGCTGCGGATTCAGGAGCATAGCCGCTGGCAGGGCATATTATGGCGAGCGCTTGCGGAAACGATACATTCGAGCAAAGAAGCCCCCCATCAACACCGCGCAGCCTTAAACGAGCGCTTTTTGGCGCTATTGGCTGCTCCGCAGGCACAAAAAAAACTACCGCCACGTATTTTTATTTTTGGCATTTCGGCCCTTCCCGGCGTTTATCTTAACCTTTTTCAGGAAATTTCAACCGAGTGTGATGTCCATCTTTTTTTCCAAAATCCAAGTCAGGAATATTGGGGAGATATTCGGGATCAGCGCGCTCAATATTTACAAACCCGCCGGCGTATTCATTTTGACACACACACCGATACGCCATTATTTTCATCTCGGCAACTCGAACAAATCGCGCAAGGCCGGCTTGATATCACCGCACAAAATGAGCATTTACTCATGGGCAATCCGCTATTGGCCTCGTGGGGAAAAATGGGGCGTGATTTCTTGTATTTGCTTTTGCGTGATGAGGAACGCGTGTCAAGTTATGCCATTGAAGCTTATGAGCCTTATCGTGACAATACGCTGCTTGGTCGATTACAAAACGAAATTTTAACCTTAGCGCCGACACATTCAACGCAAAACTTAACGAAAAATGACCGCACTTTAACGATTCATCGCTGCCATAGTGCAATGCGCGAAGTAGAGGTTTTGCAGGATTATTTGTTGGCGCTGTTTAATCAAAACCGCGACAAAGCCGAAGATGAACGTATTACGCCGAAAGATGTTGTCGTCATGGCGGCGGACATTAATCGATATCTGCCTTATATTCAAGCCGTTTTCGGCCAAAAACAAACTGATCTTCCGGCGATTCCTTTTTCTGTTTCCGATCATCGCCTGTCGCAAAGTGATGTGCTGGTTTCCACTTATTTGACCTTTTTACATTTATATGAAAGCCGATTTAGCGCAGAAGAGATCCTTGCGTTGCTTGATGTGCCGGCAGTGCGTGAACGTTTTCGAATTGAATTGACCGATTTGGCGCAAATTCGCCACTGGGTGAGGGAATCCGGCATTCGTTTCGGTTTAAATAAGGACAGTGACTCGACACAAATGAATTACAATTCCTGGCAAGCCGGTTTAGAGCGCATGCTGCTGGGGAATGCATTGCGTGAAAATAACGGCGTTTGGCAACAAAGTTTAGGTCTGGATAGCAGTTACGGTTTAAAAGGGCAGGTTGTCGGCGAATTGGTTCAGTTTTTTACGCGGCTGACACAATGGGCGAAAACGCTGGAAACATCACATACGGCGGAACAATGGCGGCAGTTATTAATTCGTTTATTAGATGATTTTTTCGTATCGAACGATGACACCAACGAGGCCTTACTTTACCTCCAGGATACAATTAATACCTGGGCGGAAGCGCTGCAAACGGCAAACTTTGATCAGCCGCTACAAATTGACGTGGTTGCCGATGTAATGTGTAAACGCTTGTCAGAAGCGGCAACGAGCCTGACGTTTTTATCGGGAAAGGTGAATTTTTGTACATTGTTACCGATGCGTTCTATTCCGTTTAAAGTGGTCTGTTTGCTTGGTATGAACGACGGCGATTTTCCGCGCTTACAAACGCCGGAGAGTTTTGATTTAATGCAATACGATGTGCGTAAAGGCGACCGTGTTCATCGTGACGATGATCGCTATTTATTTTTAGAAGCGCTATTGGCGGCACGCAATTATTTTTACATAAGTTATGTCGGACGTTCTATGATTGATAATCAAGTTCGGGCGCCGTCAGTATTAGTCGGACAATTACTGGATTATGTTAACAACGGCGATAATACCGAGGAAGCGCCACTTCACGTTATTGAACATACGATGACGCCGTTTAATCCGCTCAACTTTTTGCCTGAAATTAACGACGGGATGATGAAAAATAATGACTCCTACCGCACGTTTAATCGCCAATGGCTGCCGTTATTAAATAAGCCGGCAATCTTAACCGAATTTACCTCTCCACTGCCTTCTGCCCATGAGGAAGCAGGTGAAACCATCAATATTGAATTAGCGGATTTGGTGCGTTTTGTGGAAAATCCCGTGCGCTTTTTCTTTGAACGACAATTAGGGGTTTATTTTTATGACGACGAACAACCGATTGCCGATAGTGAAAATTTTGCACTATCGGGTTTGGAACGCAATGCGGTCGGCCGAGCACTGGTGTCTTTAAAAGAAAGCGAATTTGATGATTATTTTGACCGTCAGCAAATAAAAGGCCTCCTGCCGCGAGCCGAATTTGCCGCCGTATATGCGGCCGAAGTGCGGTCGGAAGTTTTAGCGTTTCAACAAAAAATTCAAAATTATCAGGATACAACAAGTGAGCCGGTGGATCTTGAAATTAAAACCACACGGGGAAAAATTCGGCTAACGGGTTATATCGAACAATTGGTCGGTGCGCAAAAACAATACGTAGAATGGCGTTTTGCCACATATAAAGAACGCTATTTGATTCGCCCGTGGATTTATTATTTAATTCAGATATTGCTACGCGAGGAGGCGGTTGCGCCATTGTTGATAACCAAGGAAGGAGAACGAACGCTAAAAACAATGGAAAAAACGACCGCACTTGCCCAATTACAAATCTATCTGGAAGCCTATTTAGCCGGTCGTTCGCAAATTCAATTAGTGCCGACGGTTATGGATAAAATCAGTCGATTCATGCCGAAAGAAGGGGATGAATTAACCTTGAATACGATTTTAAGTTTGGCACAGAATGACGAATATCGCTATTACCAAGCCGATCCTTACTGGGTGCGCGTGTTGGCGCAAACCGATGTATTTAATTACGCGGAGGCGCGCGAGGCATTAAGTGCTCGCGTAAAAGAATGGTTCGCTCAAATGCTGGAAAAATAAGCAAATAAAGAGCAGTGAATAAATATTGTTACCGCGCCGTTTTTGTTAAGATGGCGTCTTTTGAAATAAGAGGTTTTATGCGTTGTCCGTTTTGTTCCACAGAAGAGACTAAAGTGATTGACAGCCGCCTTGTCTCGGACGGCTATCAAGTTCGCCGCCGCCGTGAGTGCGGTCATTGTCATGAACGTTTCACGACATTTGAAAGTGCCGAATTAATTGTGCCGAAAGTCATAAAAAATGATGGCACGCGCGAACCGTTTAACGAGGAGAAACTCCGCCGCGGTATTCAGCATGCCTTAGAAAAGCGCCCGGTCAGCGCAGACGACGTGGAAAAAGCCATCAGTCATATTATTCATCAATTAAGGGCAACCGGCGAGCGCGAAGTATCAAGCCGTTTAGTTGGAAAATTAGCCATGAATGAATTGAAAAAACTGGATAAGGTCGCTTATATTCGCTTTGCGTCGGTTTATTTAAGTTTTGATAATATCAATCAATTTACGACAGAAATCGAGAGCCTCAGAGATTAACCGCAATGGCTGAATTTTCTCAACAAGATCATGATTTTATGCAACTTGCCTTAACGTTGGCTGAAAAAGGCCGATACACGGCGACGCCTAATCCGGCGGTCGGTTGTGTTTTAGTTAAAAACGGTAAAATTGTCGGCGCGGGCTTTCATGCTAAAGCGGGACAGCCTCATGCGGAACGTATCGCTTTGGCGCAAGCAGGGGCGCAGGCGAAAGGCGCGACGGCGTATGTTACGCTTGAGCCCTGTGCGCATTACGGCCGAACGCCGCCTTGCGCATTAGGGTTGATTGACGCCGGCGTTGTAAAGGTGATTGCGGCAATGTCAGATCCGAATCCACAGGTTGCCGGAAAAGGATTTCACATGTTGTCTAAGGCCGGTATCGCGTGTCGGGTCGGATTATTGGCCGATTCGGCGGCAGCATTAAATAAAGGCTTTTTTACCCGTATGCGAACGGGAATGCCTTTAGTCCGTTTGAAGTTGGCGATGAGCTTGGATGGGCGAACGGCAATGGCAAGCGGCGAAAGTAAATGGATTACCGGTGCGTCGGCGCGCGCCGACGTACAAAAAGAGCGGTCGAAATCCTGCGCGATTTTATCGACGGCCGCGACCGTATTAGCAGATGATCCGAGTTTAACCGTTCGTCGAGAGGAATTACCCGAAGCGGTTTTACAGGTTTATCCGCAACCTGAATTGCGTCAGCCGATACGTATTATTTTGGATTCACAAAACCGGGTTCAACCGCAATATAAACTGTTTGAGACGGCGGCGCCGATTTGGTTGGTGGGGACGCAGAAACGCGACATGCACCGCTTTCCGAGCCATTGCGAACAAATTTTATTACCCGAGGGCTTTTGTTTTTCGATGTTATTACGCGAACTGGGATTGCGCCAAATTAATTCCCTTTGGGTGGAAGCGGGGGCTAATTTGGCCGGAAGCCTTGTTGAGCAAAAAGTCGTCGATGAACTGATTTTATATATGGCGCCCAAATTGTTAGGCGATTCGGCGCGCGGGTTGTGCCATTTGCCTCATTTAACCCGATTAGCTGATGCGCCGCAGTGGGAGTGCACTAATATGAGTCGAATAGGCGATGATCTGAAGCTTGTTTATCAACCGATAAAAGAATAAAAAATAAGGATAAATCATGTTAAAAAAATTATGGCAATCCGTACTGATTGGCCTGGCCGCAGCCGGTATTATTTTATTTCTGGTGCCGAAACTACAAACCTCCGATTTGTTTTCCGATGAAGTGTTGTCGTTTAAGAACGCCGTGCGCGTTGCTTCTCCGGCTGTCGTGAATGTGTATAACCGTTCTTTCTCCTCAGCCAGCATTAATGAGCAAGATCAACTGAAAGTCAATAATTTAGGCTCCGGCGTGATTATGACGAAAGATGGATATATTTTGACCAATAAACATGTCGTTCAAAATGCCGATCAAATTGTGGTGGCGTTGCAAAACGGGCATATTTACGAAGCAAGTCTCATCGGTTCGGATAATTTAACGGATTTAGCCGTACTCAAAATTCATGCGGATAATTTATCGACGATTCCGCAAAATCTGCAACGTCAAGTTCATGTAGGCGATATCGCGCTGGCTATCGGCAATCCTTATAACTTGGGGCAAAGCGTTTCACAAGGGATTATTAGCGCCGTTGGACGTAGCGCAGTGGGCGATTCTGTCGGGCGACAAAATTTTATTCAAACCGATGCGTCGATTAATCGCGGTAATTCCGGCGGCGCGTTGATTAATTCCGCCGGCGAATTGGTCGGAATCAGCACGTTAAGCATTGGCAAGACGGCAAATGAAATTGCCGAAGGCTTGAATTTTGCCATTCCGATTGATATTGCGAACGACGTTTTGCAAAAAATCATGCGTGACGGACGGGTGATTCGCGGTTATTTAGGGGTTAGTAGCGATATCGGCACAAGCGGCGAAGGGATTTTAATTACGGATATTAGAGAAAATAGCCCGGCGGCGAAAGCCGGTATGCAAGTGGGGGATGTCATCATAAAATTTAACGAAATGGAAGGCATTACAGCGCCTGAAATGATGCAAATTATCAGTAATACTAAACCGAACACGACGGTACAAATTACGGTTGAACGCTTAGGACAATATTTAATTCTGCCTGTGTTGGTGGAAGAATTACCGTCAAATTAAAAATAAGAGACGTTATGGAAATAAAAACTAGCCATTTTTTTGCCTGCCTAGATCGCTTACGTTTAATTCAACGTTGGTCATTAATGCGTAAAGTTGAAAAAGAAAACCTTGCAGAACATAGTTTGCAGGTCGCTTTTGTCGCACAGGCGCTGGCTATCGTCAAAAATCGTTTTTTCGGCGGCAACACGGCACCCGAACGTATTGCGGTTATGGCGATGTATCATGATACGTCGGAGATTTTCACCGGCGATTTGCCAACGCCAATTAAGTATTTTAATCCGGAAATTACACAAGCTTATAAGCAAATTGAAAATGCCGCAGAGCAACACTTGCTGAATCTTTTACCGGAAGATTTACAAAATGATTTCGCCCCTTATTTGGATCATTGCCGTTTTACCGACGAAGAAAAACATTTAATCAAACAGGCTGATTTGATTTGTGCTTATATTAAAGCACAATTTGAGCTGGCACAGGGGAATCAGGAATTTAAAACGGCAAAAACCCGCCTTGAAGCTTTAATGCAAGAATGGCACAGCGAAGAAATGGACTATTTTATGACGGTTTTTATGCCGAGCTTCGGACGGCCGATTGATGAAATCACGCTGTAGTTTGTTGACATCGGCTGTATTTTTGTGCGAAAGTGCGGTCGATTTTAATAGAATTTCACATCATGCACATCAAAAGAACAGAATGCTCCCCCAGACGATAACCATAATAACCAACGCGACAAATACAGCGGCCGAGCCCTGATCTTTAGCCCGTCCGGACAACTCATGTCGTTCTGTGCCGATACGATCGACAACGGCTTCAACGGCACTGTTGAGCAGTTCAACTGCCAGAACCAATAATACCGAGACAATCATCAACGCCACTTCGATTTTATCTTTCCCTAACCACAATGCTAACGGAATAAGTATCGCTGCCAATACACATTCATGACGAAATGCCGCTTCATATTTAAACGCACTTTTTAATCCTTGAACAGAGTAGCGTGTTGAATTAATCAAATGAGTCAATCCTGTTGTTTTATGCATAAATTTTCCTATAAACGTTTTGCTTCGATCACATCATCCAATTTTTCCAATCGGGTTAAAATTTTGCTTAGTACATCGACATTATGTAATTCAATTTGCATATCAATCGTTGCCACTTGCTTTTTTGTATCAGAGCGACTGGAAACACTTAATACGCTAATTTTTTCATTGGCCAATACGGTTGTAATATCACGTAAAAGGCCGTTACGATCTCCTGCAACAATGCGAATATTAAGATGAAAACCGCCTGTTGCGCTACTCCCCCACATGGATTCCACCACACGCTCCGGGTGGGCTGCTTGCAGTTCCAGAAACTGCTCACAATCAATTCGATGAATAGAAATACCACGTCCCATGGTAATATAGCCCGCAATAATATCGCCGGGGATCGGTTGGCAGCAGCGCGCCATATGATGCATTAAATTGCCGACGCCTTCTACAATCACATAGCCATTTTGCGGCTCGGTTTTTTGTTGAGCAAGGTTGGCGCTTTTATTCGCTACATGGCGTAGAATTTCCTGATCCGCTTCTTCGGCGGACGTTTTAATAAGCTTGCTTTGTAAAAAATTGATTAAGTGATTTAAGCGAATATCGCCGCTACCGATCCCTGAATATAAATCCTCTAATGTTTTCAAGTTATAACGAGGGAGGGCAAACTGTTCCACTTGTTTTAAACTCATATTTAAGCGGGCAATTTCGTTATCTAACAATTCCTTACCGGCAGGAACGTTTTTGTCACGATCCTGCTTCTTAAACCAAGCCTGAATCTTCGCACGGGATTTTGCCGTATGCGTAAATCCCAAATTAGGATTTAACCAGTCGCGACTCGGATTTGGATTTTTTTGCGTAATAATATCAACTTGATCGCCCATTTGAAGCTGATAGGTAAACGGAACAATGCGCCCGCCGACCTTTGCGCCGATGCAACGGTGGCCGATTTCACTATGAATAGCATAGGCAAAATCCAACGGCGTAGAGCCCGTCGGTAAATCAATCACCTCCCCTTTCGGCGTAAAAACATAAACGCGATCATCAAAAACCTGACTGCGAATTTCCGCCATAAGCTCACCGGAATCAGAAATATCATCCTGCCATGCTAACAATTTACGCAGCCAGGCGATTTTTTCCTCATAAGCAGATAAGCTCCCTGTTGTGCCTTCTTTATATTTCCAATGCGCCGCGACGCCGAGCTCGGCATCATCGTGCATTTGTTGCGTCCGAATTTGAACTTCCACCGGTTTGCCGCCTTTACCTAATACAACCGTGTGAATAGATTGATAACCATTCGGTTTAGGATTGGCCACATAATCGTCAAATTCTTTCGGCAGATGTTTAAAATGCGTATGCACAATCCCTAACGCGGTATAACAGTCTTGTAATTTTTGTACGATAATTCTGACCGCTCTTACGTCATATAATCCGTCAAATTCAAGATGTTTTTTCTGCATCTTGCGCCAAATGCTGTAAATATGTTTCGGACGACCGTAAATTTCGACGTTTTCTAAACTTTCCCGTAAATAACCGCTTAATTCATCAATAAAATCGGCGATATATTGCTCACGATCCAAACGGCGCTCCTGCAACAAATTGGCAATCGCGCGATATTGTTCGGGATGTAAGCAACGGAAGCAATAATCTTCCAGCTCCCATTTCAATTGCCCAATCCCTAATCGATTGGCCAAAGGCGCATAAATATTACTACATTCTTTTGCCGCAAGAACCAATTCTTCTTCGCTGCAACGTTTTTCACCATTACGCAAAAAAGTAATACGTTCGGCCAATTTGATAATCATGCTGCGAAAATCATCAACCATCGCCAATAACATTCGTCGCACATTATCTATTTGCGCCGCATCATTTGAATGGCTGGCATTAAGCTGGCGGATATTGTCCATCTCCAGCACGCCTTTCAATAATTTGGTGATCTTATCGCCAAAATCGTCATTGATCTGTTCTAAGGTGATACATTCTGTCGCCAAGGCCGGAAAAAGTATTGCCGTGACCAAACTCTCGGCATCCATATTCAACTCGTGGAGGATTTCCACCATTTCTACGCCCGATTGCAATGTAGCGGCACAATTTAACATGGTTTCCGTCTTTGCCGCCATATATCGCTGAGCATAGTGCCAAGCATGAATCAGACTCTGTTCGATCTCTTTCGGTACGCCTAAATCAGCACACCAGGATTCGATCACAAAATTTTGCGGATCAACCAAATGCGAACCTCGAACGGCAACCATAACTCCCCTCCTTGATGTATAGCGATTTAAACGAAAACCAAACGATATATTGGCATGACAATCGTTATATCACGAAATTCAATTTGTATTTCAACAAAATGATGGTTTCCTGAATAACGTCATAGATTCTAAATGGCCGGTTTGCGGAAACATATCAATCGCAGCGACTTTGTCTATTTTATATCCCGCCTGTAATAAAATCTCCGCATCACGCACTAATGTGGAAGAATTACAAGAGACATATAAAATTCTCTCCGCGCCAAGCTGACACAGCGCATTTAACGCAAAAGCCGCTCCGCTGCGGGGCGGGTCTAATAAGATCTTATTAAAACGCGTCGCCGCCCACGGCTGAGATATAAAGGATTGAGTCAAATCCGCTTGAAAAAAACGGACGTTTTCACAACCATTACGCTTCGCATTATCACAAGCCTTATCAACCATTTCCGAAACGCCTTCAATACCAACCGCACTTTTAACATATTTCGACAACGGCAGAGTGAAATTTCCCATACCACAGAACAAATCCAGCACATTATCGTTGCGACTTGGCGCCAGCCAATCTAAAGCCGTTTGAATCATTTGCCGATTTAAATCGGCATTCACCTGGATAAAATCGTGCAAATCAAATTGTAATTTAATCCCATCGATCACTTCATAATAGGGTAACTCGCCGCTTAGATGGTGAACGTCTCGATCATCCTGAACAAATAGCATAATCTGTTCGCCTCGGGCAAAATCGACTAACAAAGTGCGGTCATTTTCAGATAAATTTCCGATCACCCGCAATAACATCGCCACCCCATTATCCGCGGCGACTAATTCCACATGCCCCAGCGTCTTAGGCACCGACCACTGTGGCAAAAGTGCGGTCAATTTTGCGATTAAATCGGTAAATCGCGCATCAGCCACCAAACAATCGACAATATTTACAACACAATTGGAGCGCGCCTGACGAAAACCCATTTCAGGCCGCCCATTTTTGGGATTTATCACAATGCTCAATCGCACCCGACGTCGATACCGCCAAGGTTCTCCCGCCAGTATCGGCATTTTTTGAATAGGCGACGGCTGTAAACGACTTAATTGATGAAATAACGCGCGTTGTTTCGCAGAACGCTGCATCACAATCGGAATATGCTGACTCTGACAACCGCCGCATTGTTCATAATGAAGGCAAGGCGGGGTTTGCCGCTCGGGCGCCGAAACGAACCAGTGTTGGGCAATCGCCTGCCCATAATGACGCTTTTCGTCTATTACGACACATTGAACTTGTTCTTGCGGCAACGCATTTGAAATAAACCAAGTTTTGCCCTCAATTTTGGCAACCCCTCGTCCTTGGTAATCCAAATCGAGAATCTTTGCCGCAATCGTTTTATTTTTTTGTGTTTTTGCAACGGGAGAATAAAATAACGCCATATTTTATTTACTCATGTAAAGTAAGTCTTTGGTAAATAATTCTCTGCTTTTTAATGGCTTATCGCCTAAATAAGGCTTTAATGCAATTCGTGTAAAACGTTTCGCCGCGTGTAAAACGTCAGGTTCGGTAAACGTTAACGAGTCAAAAGCTAATAACTCTCGACCATAAAAGGTTAAATTATCTTTAATTAACGATGCAATAAATCCTTTTTCGGCACGATAACGGTAAGTCATTGACGGATCGATTGGTTCACCGGAGCCCGCACAATGGCTAAAATCAATGCCGTAACCCAATATTCTAAGCAAATTAAACTCAAAACGACGCAAGACGGGCTCAATATTCTCTCGAGCGGCCAGCCCAATTAAACATTGTAAATATTCATGAAACAATTGCGGATTTGCCGTTTCCGGCTCAATTACCCGCGAAATCAATTCATTTACATAAAAACCGCTATACAGTGCCAAAGATTGCAATGGCAACATCATTGCGGCAGGCTCCGCCCTGGTTAGGGTTTTTAACGCGGATTTGCCTCGCCAATCGAAAAGTAACAACGTAAAGGGCTGTAAGCCGGATCTCCACGCCGATCGTTTAGCTCGAGCTCCCTTTGCAAGCACGGTTAAACGCCCTGTCTTTTCCGTAAATAAATCGACAAGCAGACTTGTTTCGCTATAAGGCCGGCGGTGCAACACAAAACCGCGCTGTTGTAAGGCGTTGATGAGATAACCTACTTTTCCATCGCCGGAAGGCCGGCACGATGTGCTATATTTGTCGTTGTTCCGCTATGTTCGCCTTTTTCGACGACACATTTCTCGGCAAGCACCTTCCCGGTCACCGTTGTTAAGCGGCTAAAATCTTCGCGTTCTTGCCAATGCCAACGAATATTTGAATAATTTTTTCCGCGCTCGGAAACCGACAACAACAATTTTTCGGTGACGCCGTTAAAGGTCAGCGTAATCGTCTGTAAGGTTTTCTTTTTCGTTTTACGCACCGAGTGAACAACACGTACCTGCTTATTTCCCTGGCAGACATACAATCTCACTTTTCCTTTTTGAGATGCTTTGTCCACTTGCTTGATCTGTATTTTTTGCCCTTCCGATGAGGAAAATATCGCCTCCCGGCTACAAGCGGATACAAAAAGTGCGGTCAAAATTAGCAGTGTTTTTTTCACCATAATTCTCCTCCTTTTGCATTGTATCAAAAGACCAAAGCGAGCAGAGCGCCCGCAATCGGGTTATTTCTGATATTTATAATTACCGTCTGTTTGACGTATAAATTTGGCGCCGTTAGACAAGCGCAATTCACTGACACGACCGTCTTTCGTCATCATCACCTGCACTTTATCGCCCGATTTAAAACGACTTAATGCCCCATCGGCTCCCGCCGCTTTGCTCATTGCATTCACATCGGCAATATTCAAATTATGATTACGAAAAACTTGCATTAATGAGACTCCTTGCGGAATCGTCAGCGTTTTTGCCGCCGCCGATTTGGCCACTTTGGCCTCAACGATAGGCGCTTGTTTCGAAGGCGCTTTTTTCGCTACGGCAACAGGTTGTTTCTTTTCTGTCGGGACGGAGACGGATTTTGATTTATTTTCGACAGCAGACGGCGACTTTTCAACCGTGTCAACCGTGTCCGTTTGAGAGTCTGTCGAGCGTGTCGCCTGCTGTTGGTTTGGTGCCGGTTTAATGAGATTTGATTGACTTCCTTGCGGTACTTGATTGGCTTGCGATGATTGGTTCATACGCGCTGCCTGATTTACTTGTGATATTGAGTTTGTTTGTGTCGAGGCCGATTGTGTTTTAGGCATCGCGGTCGCTTGATTCATTTGACGAATCGTTTCGGACAACGGAATAATCGGCGTATTTTGCGCAGATTGTAATTCGACCATAGAGGCGCTATCGGCAATCGTATTGTCGAAAGGCAAAATTTCACTATTTAAGAAATCGGCTTGTGCCGATTTTGATTGATCCAGAGGCTGAAATTGAATCGGAATTTCATGACTGTTTTGTTGCTCAAAGGAAACCACTGAATCGGATTTCGGTTTTAATGCTAAAAATATTATCAGCAATAAAACGAAGCCCAATAGCGTAATAAATAAACGGCGATGCTTTTCCGGTAAAATTTGTAAAATTTTCCATCTTTCCGGTGTTTTTAAACGACTTGCCGTCGCAATTACCACCGTTTCTGCGGAGGAAGATTGCGAAGCGGAGGTTTCTGTCGTCGCCGTGTCGGGAATGTCCTTGTTTTCGTCTATTTCCTCTCGTTTTATCCGAGATTCCGGCGATTCCGCCTGTGACAACGATGGGCGGGAAACGCCCGCCTCAGCCGAAGGTATGGAGACAGTGCCTGCCGCCGCCGATTCGGTTACCGAAGGTGAAAAAGGTTTAGCCTGAACGTATTGTTCCGATTCACCGAATGTCGGTTCTTTACGAACATGAAATTGCGGTTCGGGCGGCTCTTTTTTACTAAAAAAACCTTTTGCTTTGCCTAAAAGCGACTCGCTCGGGGGAACACTCTTTTTAGGCGTAATCGGTTCGTAATCAAAGCCGAAATCCAATTCATTCTGCGACGACGCCCCGGTTGTTTGGTTTCCATTTACAGAATCCACAATATTACCTCAATATTAAGAAACAATTGCACCTAAAGTGCGGTCAAATTGAGCGCATTTTAGCGGATCTTAAGCGGCGTATAAAGTTTTATTTGGCCGCCCGCCTATCTCACGCGCCAACTTAGGCACTAAATAACCGGAGCTTAAACGCTGCAATTCCCGATAAATTTTCATGGCCTGCTCATCGGATAAATAAAAATGTCCCGCGCCTTGAACTTTATCCAATAAATGTAGGTAATAAGGCAAAATTCCCGCCTCGAATAAAGCTTCGTTTAGTTTTTTTAGGACCAGCGGATCGTCATTAACGCCTTTGAGTAAAACCGATTGATTCAGTAAAACGACCTCTGCCCGCTTTAATTTTGTCATCGCTTGAATCAATTCTTCATCAATTTCATTCGGGTGATTAATATGTGTGACCAACAATACAGCAAATCGCGTCTCCTTTAATAGCCGGCAAAAATTGTCGGTAATGCGCTGCGGAATGACTACCGGCAACCGGGTATGAATACGCAAACGTTGTAAGTGCGGTCGATTTTCCAGTTGTTTTATCAGCCATGCCAATTCATGATCTTTCGCCATTAGCGGATCACCGCCGGAAAAAATCACCTCTTCGATTTCAGGATGCGCTGCAATGTAATCAAGCGCTTGTTGCCAATTTTTTTTATTACCCGGATTTTCATCGTAAGGAAAATGGCGGCGGAAGCAATAACGGCAATTCACCGCACAACCGCC
>CAURMH010000035.1:0-17368 GCA_963525745.1 uncultured Pasteurellaceae bacterium
CCTTAACTTCTTCACAACAGCGCGTCGTTGTGTGCCGCGTATTATAGGAATTTTCAAACCTTGTGCAAGTACTTTTTGTTAAAAATTTTAAAAAAATGATCTTTTGGTTGAAAGATAAACGGATCGTTTAAAATATCATTTAAATTCGCCTATTTATCCATCTCGTTAATGCGTTGGGCAAATTGCTTCACTTTTTCCCAATCCGTATATTCAATTTCTTTTGTGGTATCCGTCTCGCCACCGGTGATACGCATAATAAATCGAATCATCACACGATCAAACCATTTATAGTGCGGATAAAACAAGGCACCTGCAAACACTGCCGCTAATTTTGGCCTCCATTTTATACGTTGCAAAAACTTACGCACATAAACATTCGTTTCCGGATCATTCTTTCCTTCTTTGCGCGCAGTTAAATTAACACCAAAAAACGCTGTTTTTTTTTGTTCCAAGTAAATGGCGTTATTTTCGACAAAACGGTAAAGTTTTTTATTAAAATGACCATAGCGAATAGAAGCCCCAATCACGATACGATCAAAATCGTGAATATCATAATCTTCATGCAATGAATCCACTGTTACATCGCCCTCTAAAAGAGCGGTCAAAAATTCAGAAATTTTTTTTGTTTGTCCGTCATGACTTGAATACAAAATTAAAGTTTTCATTAGGCTTTCCAAAATGCAGGGGTAAATAGAGCTAAAAGAGTAAAAATTTCGAGACGTCCACATACCATAATTATGGTGAGGAGCCATTTTGCGCTATCGGGTATCATTGTCATATTCGTACTTACCGCCCCCAGTCCAGGCCCTACATTATTTAAGCAAGCCAAAACGGCATTAAACGCATTGAAAGGCGTAACCCCACAGGCTATGACGCCCAATAAACCAATAATAAAAACAAGTAGATAAGCTGAAAAAAACGCCCAGATTCCATTGATAATACGTTCATCCAATACGCGCTTCCCCCATTTTATTGGGAAAATTAGATTAGGATGAATCGCTCGCTTTAATTCACGTTTTCCTTGCAAGTAAAGGACAATAACGCGCGCTACTTTTAGCCCGCCGCCAACCGAGCCGGCACATCCGCCAATAAATGCCGAAATAATCAATAGCATTGGAATAAACGACGGCCACTGAGAAAAATCGGATGTGGTGTAACCGGTCGTGGTTGAAATAGAAACCGTTTGAAAAAGAACCTGCTCAACTGTTTTCCAAGCCCCGTCAAAATAATGATGATTAATCATGACTAACGTGCAAATAATTAACAACCATAGCTGGATGCTAATAAAAAAGCGGAATTCCGGATCGCGTAAATAAATACGAATGACACTCTCTTTGCCCAACGCCGAAAATGCACTAAAATGCAGCCCGAAGTTACAGGCTGAGATCAAGAGAAAAATAACAGTTATAAAATTAATGGCAGGGCTATCAAAATAGCCTATACTCATATCATGTGTAGAAAATCCCCCGATAGACACGGTTGAAAAGCTATGTGTGACGGCATCAAACGGCGTCATGCCGGCCAACCAATAGGCAAAACCGCATAAAACGGTCAGTGACAAATAAATAATCCACAAAATTTTCGCTGTTTCTGCAATACGCGGGCGCAGTTTCTGATCTTTCATGGGGCCTGACATTTCCGCACGATACAACTGCATTCCACCGATACCAAGTAATGGAAGAATAGCAATGGCTAAGACAATGATCCCCATGCCGCCCAACCATTGCAAAAACTGGCGATAAAATAAAATCGCCTTTGGTAAATTATCCAAACCGGTTATTACCGTCGCGCCCGTAGTGGTTAATCCGGAAAAAGCCTCAAAAGCGGCTGATGCGAAAGTTAAATGAGGCTCATCAAACAATAATAGCGGCAATGTTGCCAAGCCACCTAATACGAACCAAAATAACACAACGATTAAAAAACCTTCCCGCGAACGCAGTTCCTGTTTGTGATGATGACACGGCCACCATAATAAAACGCCTACCCCTAGGCTGATTGCAAACGCTCGCATAAATGCGGCGCCACCGCCATCATCATAAATCAAAGCAACAAATGCCGGTACCAGCATTGTGCATGAAAAACACATCACCAAAATACCGATAATTCGTATAATAGATAAAATATGCACAAGATTCTGCTCTTAATTTTCATCGGAAAGGAGACACAATTGCCCCGCTGAACGTTCATTTAACTCAAGCTGAAAAGACAAAAAACATTTCTCCTGCACGCCAAGATGCATCGTAATATTTTCCTGAAAGGCTTACCGATAAATCTCTACCTGATATTTTTCACACAGATTTTTGAGCCAATTTAACTGAGCGTAATCACAATCAAGCCGACATAATCGCCGCTTGACCCTAATTTCCGTTTCAAGGGACAGTAGAGCCTGCTGGACACCATGACTATACGCTCGAACCAAACCGCCGGTTCCAAGCAGCACACCGCCGTAATAACGCACAACAACGACACTGATCTCGCCTATTTTGCTACCTTGCAAAACATGAAGCATCGGCTTGCCGGCGGTACCGGCCGGCTCACCGTCATCAGAAAAGCCAAGCTGTTGCGAATCATCCGGTTCGCCTGCGACAGCGGCCCAGCAGTGATGCCTTGCTTCCGGGTGAATGCCTTATCTCCTTCCAAAACGCCTTTGCCTGCTCAAGCCCCTCCGTACGACGAAGGTAAGTCAAAAAACGGCTTTTCTTAATTTCCTCTTCAAAAATGACCGCACTTTTCGGTACTTCGTATTCAGCCATAACCATATTCAATATAATTTCACCGGCCTCGAGGGCCGAGATATTAAGAGGCTAGTCTACCATCGGCAAAGGCAATTGTCGAAATCTCAATGAAATTATTATAAGATAATGCACATCTCAACAAATTTAAAATATTATGATTCAACTGAATATTACCGAAACCTTAGACACATTAGGATTGCGCTGTCCGGAACCTGTCATGCTGGTGCGCAAACATATCCGTCACCTTAACGACGGCGATATTTTATTAATTATCGCAGATGATCCTGCAACCACTCGCGATATTCCCAGTTTTTGCCAATTCATGGATCACCAACTCATCCATAGCGACATCGAAAAACCGCCGTTCAAATATTGGGTAAAAAAAGGAAAAACGCCGTCGTAATCAAAACCTGTTTATTTTTGACCGCACTTTATAAAAACACACATTTACTATTCAAGGATCTTATGAAAAAATATACCAAAGCACTGATTTTCTTCCCTGTTCTGATACAAATTTTTGGTACCTGCATACTGATACTGGCGGAAGAGACGTCTGAAACATTAACAGCGGCGGATTCAGTCATATTTTCTGCCTTGTCCGCATTTATTGTCGCGACGCTACCCGCCTTACTGATTGTTATTTGGGCGGCCGCATATCGCTATACACGCAACAATGTCAAATCAATCGTATTCATCGCTGCCTTGATTGGTTTTTGCTACACCAATATTGCCGGCTTCGCCTACGTGGAATTATTTGAAAAACCAATGACATTCAGTATATGGCTGCGCACCGGCGGGCTGGAACTTACATTTCTCATGAGCGCCGCTATCGCTTTATATTCCGTTTTAGTACTGCCGTTCCTTCTACCAAAAGAGAAATAACTTTATAATGCGATTTGCGGAAAGAAGCGTTCCGTCAACCGCACAAATTCATCAATGGAAATGAATCGCACTTGGCTTGCTTGGGGCCAAAGTGCGGTCAAATGTCTGGCAGAAATATCCGGTTCCAATGCCACTACATATTCCGCTTTACAACGCGAAAAATAATCCGCATGTTTTAACGCCAACAATACGCCGTCTTGCCATAACACCACCGCATCCTGTGCTGTCACGTCAGTCAAATATTGTGCGAGTACATCCTGTTCATAATTGGCTTGAGAGAAGGTATAAAGCATAATTTACCCTAAAATGTGAAAATTTTTTCCGCTCGGCTTAATTTTTTAATTAACGAAGTACGATCAATTTTTTGCATGGAAAGAACGAAATCCGCCTCTTCTATACCAAACCGCCGTAACGACTCCGTACAGATAAAACGTTGTTGAATATCGTACAAATCAAGCAACTTGAACATTCGGATAAAATCTTTTTGCAGAATATTTTCCGGCTGCTGTCCCATTAATAAATTAAATACGCCATCATCAATAAAAAAGACACCGATATCATGTTCGCAACAAAATGCCGTAGCTGCTAAAACCGCATCTAGCCCCTCGCGAGAAACGGCACTGCCGTGCGGCGCCGTACGAAATAAAAAAGCCAATTTCATAAGCTGATTACTCTGTCTGCCTTTAACACCGCGGTAATAAATTCCCCCAATCCGGCGATAACAAAATGAGCCGCCAGATTAGCTTGTTGCGGCTGTTTCGCAGTTAATTCATCAACAACCCCGCGACGTTGAGAGGCCGCCACACATAAATGTAAAGGAATGCGGTATTGTTGTGCCAACGCCTGCCATGCTTGTTGTAAATTAAATTCGTCACTCGCCGGATAAACGGCGGCGTTCCCATGGCTAACCCCTTCTTGGAAAAAGAAAATCTGGCTAATCGCATGGCCTTGTTTCAACAATGAAAAAGCGACCTGATAAGCCAAAAATGCGCCTTGATGACCATAGACAGGGCTTTTGACGGCAATCACATAATTCATTTCCTTGCTCCGAATCCGGACACGGTTAAAACGTGAGAAAAAATAACCGCACTTTTGTTTCTAAGTGCGATTATTTCGTGCTTATTTTGCCGCTTTAGGATTGACATCCAATACTTCAACTTCAAAATACAAGGTCGAGTTTGGCGGAATTGCACGGCCGGCACCGTCCTCTCCATAAGCTAATTCGGGCGGTAAAACCAATTCGATCTTTCCGCCTTTTTTGATTAACTGCAGCCCTTCGGTCCAACCTTTTACCACTTCATTAAGTTTGAATTCCGCGGGTTGACCACGTTCAATTGAGCTATCAAAAACCGTACCGTCCGTTAATCTTCCGGTGTAGTGAACTTTTACAATATCCGTCGACTTGATAGGTTCGCCCTTACCCGCCTCAACAACTTTATATAATAAGCCGGATTTAGTCGTATTGACTCCTGCTTGTTTGGCAAATTCGGTGCGATATTTTTCTCCGCTTTCTTTCGCTTTTCTCGCTTCTTCAGTGACCTTGGCTTTCGCCGCCGCAACTAATTTTTCTTCAATCGCCCCCAATGTTTTTTGAATTTTTTCATCTTTACGTAAATCGACTTTACCTTCTAAAGCGGCCTTTACGCCCTCTAAAACTCGGTTTTTATCATATGCGATAATGTCGTTTTGCGAATCAATCAAATCTTTGGCTTGCGCCCCTATCAACACCCCTACCGCGTAAGAAGCTTCCTTTTCATCAAACGCCGCTTTCTCATCGGCAAATACTGTGCCGGAAACAACTGCACTTACTGCAATGGCTAAACATGAAAGTTTTTGAATTTTCAACATTTATTTAATCCTTATATAATAGAAAACCAGTGAATAGGTTAAATCGGATTTTGCCTATTCTCAATGTCTTTTTCACAATCAGAGAAATTTTATGCAAATTAAACCGATTTTAGAACAACATATTGCCGAACTTGAAACAAAAGTCGCTTTTCAAGAGCGCCTCTTAGACGAACTGAATCAAGCATTAGTTCAACAACAATTCACTATTGATAAAATGCAGCGGCAATTGCGTTATTTAGCCAATAAATTACAGGATGTTCAGTCATCTAATATTGCCGGTGAAGCCGAAGAAACACCGCCGCCACACTATTAACAAAATAAAAAAGCAAGTGATTGACTCACTTGCTTTTGAATTAATTGCCTAAATAAACTAAAAATAAATCGCTAAAAAATCTTTCCTACTTGGAAAAGTGTTTTTCCAGATCATCGCTGCCGCCAATATATTGACCGCCGATGAAAACTTGCGGAACCGATGTTTTACCGGTAATTGCCCGTACGGAAATTGTACTGGCATCACGGCCTAACACGATTTCCTCAAACGTATACCCCTTCGCTTTTAACAATGCTTTGGCTTTCGCGCAGAACGGACAGCCCGGTTTAGTGAAAACGGACACTGACGGTTTGGCACTCCACCCTGGAATCAAATATTTCATCATCGTATCAGCATCGGATACTTTAAAAGGATCACCGGCTTCCTGTGGTTCAATAAACATTTTTTCCACAACACCGTTTTTAACCAGCATAGAATAACGCCAGGAACGTTTTCCAAAGCCAAGCTCTTCTTTATCCACGAGCATGCCCATACCTTCCGTAAATTCACCGTTTCCATCCGGAATAACAGTAATATTTTCCGACTCCTGATCCGCCTTCCAGGCATTCATCACAAAGGTATCATTAACAGAAATACAAATAATGTCATCAACCCCCGCCGCTTTAAATTCACAAGCCAATTCGTTGTAGCGCGGTAAATGGCTGGAGGAACAAGTAGGGGTAAACGCCCCCGGTAGTGAAAACACGACGACAGTCTTATTGTCAAATAATTCGCTGCTGGTCACATCAACCCAAGCATCGCCCTGACGAGTATGGAAGGTCACATTCGGAACATGTTTTCCGGTCATATCAACTAAAGACATTTTTCTCTCCTCTTTAAATTTGATTTTTCTGGATTTTATAAAGTTTCATGGTATAGTTCTAATCAATTAATTCTATTCTTTTAATTGTTACTTTCTATGGTGAATAAATGAATATCCGTGATTTAGAATACTTAGTCGCGCTGGCCGAATATAAACATTTTCGCCGCGCTGCCGATTCCTGTAATGTAAGCCAGCCGACTCTTAGCGGACAAATCCGCAAATTGGAAGATGAACTAGGTATTATTTTATTGGAACGAACCAGTCGAAAAGTATTATTTACTCAATCAGGAATGCTCTTAGTCGAACAGGCAAAAACTATCCTGCAAGAAGTTAAATTATTAAAAGAAATGGCTAGCAAGCAAGGCAAAGAAATGACCGGCCCTATTCACATCGGCCTCATCCCGACCCTAGGGCCTTATTTATTACCTTATTTAATCCCTATTTTTAAACAAACATTTCCGGATTTAGAGATTTTTTTATACGAAGCTCAAACGCACCAATTGGTAGAACAACTTGAAATGGGACATTTAGACTGCGCAATTTTGGCAAGTGTCGTAGAAACGAAAGAATTTATTGAGGTTCCCGTATTTGACGAATCCATGTTACTTGCCGTATCGGAAAAGCACCCGTGGTCAAACAAAAAGAGCATTTCAATGGCTCAATTGAAAGGACAGGAAATGCTTATGTTAGATGACGGGCACTGTTTACGGGATCAGGCTCTCGGTTACTGCTTTACTGCCGGCGCAAAAGAAAATTCTCATTTTCAGGCCACCAGCCTTGAAACGCTGCGTAATATGGTCGCAGTCAATGCAGGATTGACACTCATGCCGGAACTCGCCGTATTGAATGAAGGAAACCGCACCGGTGTAAAATATATTCCTTGCCATTCCCCGGAACCCACTCGAAGTATTGTACTCATTTATCGCCCGGGTTCACCATTACGCACCCGCTATGAACGAATTGCCAAAGCGGTAAGTTCAGCTGTCACCACAATTCTACCGAAGAGAGTGCAATAAAATGGCCGGCGTACGAGCAATCCAAAAGGAGAAAACCCGACGCGCATTGATCGATGCCGCGTTTAATCAACTAAGCGCCGAAAAAAGTTTCTCTAATTTAAGCCTAAGAGAAGTCGCCCGCGAAGCAGGTATTGCCCCGACATCCTTTTATCGCCATTTCAACGACATGGATGAATTAGGACTCGAAATGGTCGATGAAGCCGGTTTAATGCTACGCCAACTCATGCGTCAAGCACGCAAGCGCATTGCTGCCGGAGGTAGTGTCATTGCCGTTTCGGTCGAAACATTCTTTGAATTTATCACTAATAGCACCAACGTCTTTCGCCTGTTACTACGCGAAAGCTCCGGCACATCGCAAGCCTTCCGTACCGCCGCTGCACGTGAAATTAAACATTTTGTCGATGAACTCACCGACTACATCGCCCACCACAGTAACTACCCTCAATATATTGCCTATGTCCAGGCCGAAGGAATCGTCACCATTGTATTCACTGCCGGTGCCAACGCATTAGACATGAACAAACAAGAAAGAGAGCAATTAAAAGAACGGGTAATTTTACAACTCCGCATGCTCGTCCGCGGTGCTGAATACTATCTAACGAAAAAAGAAAAGTCTTACAAGGGATAAATCGCTTATAAAAATATCATCTAAGACGCAACTATTTTTTGAATTTGACACGCATATTCCAAACAGAAAACGTTCACTTTTTGTGATTTACAGAATTAGGACTGCCACCTTTCTGAATATTCAGTTTTTCTTTTTACTCACTCAGAGCAGTAATTCAATAACCAAGAAATTGATTTTTATAAATGACCTCAATTAGCTTTGTAAGTTATAAAATCCCCAAAAAGTCAGCGTTAAATGCTGACTTCCTATTATTTAATTAAGGTTGTTTCCCTTTTTTACACCAAGCTTCCCATTCATCGAGCATATCCATACGAACAATAGAATCTTCACCTACTTCTTTCTTATAAGCATTCGCCCACTGATCAACACAAGCACTGATTTGATTTTTTGTCATTTTTTTAGGAGCCTTATTAGTTGAACAATTTACTTTTTAGCATTCAGAAAACCATCATTACCAGTAATATTGTAGCATTCTCCGACTTTAGAATTATGTAACACCTCCATTGCCGGGGGATTCAATATAAACCCATAAAGCCCCTTTATTCGTTAAAAATGCCACATAGTCACCAGAACCATTAGCCAATTGTTGTTCTATTTGTCTTTCTTGAGCTTTAGTGAATTTTGTCATTTTAACAATTTCTGCATTAGCAGTAGAGATAAAACCTAAAGCCAATAAACCAGTTAATAATTTTTTCATATAGTAGACCTCATTTAAGTAAGTGTAAAAATTGTTTTAATTATAGTGTTCCACTTGTTATGCTATAATCCACAAAAGGTTGTGATTCCTTCCTAATCTGTGGGGCTTTATGAAAGTAAATGAAAAAATTCGTTTTTTAAAATCTAACCCAAGATCAAATGGCTGAACGCTTAGGCATGTCCACAAATGGTTACGCAAAAATTAAACGAGGGGAGACCCGTTTAACTATTTCTAAATTGGAAAAAATTGTAGAAGTATTTAACACTGATGTTTTAGAACTAATGTCATTGGGTGAAAAAATCTTTTATTTTCAAGATAATAACCATAGTATCATATCATTAATCCTACTTCGCAAGATTTAATGGCTGAAATTATTCAGTTAAAGCAGACTATCTCACATCAACAAGAAATGTTAGAAGCAAAAAATCAAATGGTTGAATCACAAAAATTGTAATTAGAATCACTCCAGAAAATTATCAATAAGCTTTCTTAGTACAAGCGGTAACTTTTTCAAAGAAACTTGGTATTAAATAACAAACGCATAAAACCATCCAAGTGAAGCATTAATTTGTGTCGAACAGTAGCACCACATTAAAACCATTTTCAATACGGTGTATTTTATAAGAGTAATTTCACCTTTGTGCAGCTACTGTATAATTTTAAAATTTTTTGAACGCTCTTTACTATTATCCGAACGAGAAGATTTTTTAAGCGAAATCCTGTAATTCCGGGTTGATTGGGGTTTCGGCAATATTGTTGACATAGTTACATAATGTTGCCAGACTGACGCCAAGAATAACTTCGATAGCCTGTTGTTGAGTATAACCCGCGTCAAAAAATGAGTGTAATTGAGCCGGCGTTAATTTTGCTTTTTGTAGGATAACGGCAAGTGTGAAACGTGCGAGCGTATCTAGTTTTGGGTTGTAGTCGATTCGTGCCGTCGCGCGAATTGCTTCCACAACCTCGGTAGGCATTTTGAGTAATTTGAGTGCAATTTTGGTATGACCGGCAACACAGAAGCCGCAACCATTAACCACTGCCGCCGTAATCTGCACGACTTCGCGCTCTTCTGCAGTCAGGCTATTACGGCCATTAATGCCACTTACAGTACGGTAGGTTTCCAAAGCGGCAGGGGCATTAGCCAATACGCCGATTAAGTTAGGAATAAATCCGTTGGCCTGTTGTACGGCTTTTAAGGCGTCTTTTGAGGCTTCCGGTGCGGTTTCGATAGTGTGAATTTGAAAAGATGACATCGTTTTTCCTTATTATTTGTATGAATCTTGTTAGCTATTCTATCCGACTTTTAAGTTTATTTTCTATAGATTTTAATTATATGAAAGAACGATTTGATCTTTATCCGTTATTCATCCGAATAATCACTGCAAAATCCCTCGCCATAAGGCAAAAAGAGCCAGGTATGAACATCGAGTGAAGATTTTAATGCCGCACGAATTTTGCTTTCATTCGCTTGATAAATTTTGGCAAGAACCTGACAAAGTTCATCAATTTTGACCGCACTTAGCGGTTCTTTTCGGATAAAAAAGAACCAGCAACATTCTATTCCGGCAAGTTCATAACCAAATTGCTCGAATAAGATGCCGGCCAGTATCCGATTTTCAATAGGCGTGAAATCGCCGGCCCAATAGCCGTTTGGAAGCACGGCTATACAATCAGGACTATAGTTGGTCGGACAAAGACGAACAGTAACACTGTCGTCAAAATAACGAGGGGCGTTATATTGTATGTTTTCCAGCAATGCGTAGTTCTCGTCGTAACTGCTTTCGTCATCCAGCGGCAAAAGGGTGTTAATTTTATTCTCTTTTGAATTTTCGGTTAATTGTTCCGCCCCTTGCCAAAATTGAGCGCATTCCGGCGAGGCGCGATCAGCGTCGGGGTGTCGGGCGAAATAAAGATCATTGTCATAGATAAATTCGTTTGCATGCATGGCCGTGTATTCAAGCTGGTCTTCGTCGCCAAAAATCAAATAGGGACGATGGTTCGGATAGTTTTCGCATAGTTTTTGGTAATGTTTTACCAAGCGTGAAATAAGCATCCAGTTGGATAGCGTTCCGATACCGTGACATAAATTATGATCATCTTGCGAAAGTGAACAGTCGTGTGAAATAGGAGAAAATTGTGTTTGATCGGTAAAAATCGCTTTTAGGGTAGAAAAAATCCTTTTTAGGGTAGAGGAAAATGACATGAAAAAACTCCTAAATTAATTAGAAATGCGAAATTAGCGTGAAATTGACCGCACTTTTAGATATTTAAATTGATGGAATCATCAATAAAGTATTGATTCATATCAAACGCCGGTTTGGCGCCTTTGTCTTTCCCGATAATTCTGGCCGGCACTCCTGCGGCGGTAGCGTATTCCGGAATAGGCTGTAATACGACCGAATTTGCGCCGATTTTAGCGTAGCGACCGACTTCAATATTACCTAAAATTTTGGCCCCGGCGCCGATCATGACGCCTTCGCGAATTTTCGGATGGCGATCGCCGGATTCTTTGCCCGTGCCGCCAAGCGTGACACCTTGTAAAATAGACACATCATTCTCGATGACAGAAGTTTCGCCCACAACGATTCCCGTTGCGTGGTCGAACATGATGCCGTGCCCGATTTTAGCGGCCGGATGAATATCGACATCGAATGCAATAGAAATTTGATTTTGTAAATAGAGCGCTAAGGATTGGCGTGATTGACGCCACAAATAATGTGTGATTCGATAACTTTGTAATGCATGAAAACCTTTTAAATATAACAACGGCGTTGACCATAGTTCGACTGCCGGATCGCGTTGGCGTACGGCTTGAATGTCACAGGCGGCGCATTCAATAATCCCCGGCTGGGCTTGGTAAGCCTCTTCGATAATTTCACGCAGTGCAATTGCCGGCATAATCGGATTAGCCAGTTTGTTGGCTAAAATATAACTTAAGGCGCTGCCGAGATTTTGATGTTTCAAAATAGTCGAATGGAAAAAACTGGCTAACATGGGTTCGCTATCGACAAGTTCTTTCGTTTCTCGGCGAATATTTTGCCAAACTTCGTTTTGCCAAATTTCAGCGGTCATATTATTCTCCTTTACGTTCGCGTCCGAGTAGATTCAGTGCGACGTCCTGCGCACTTTTATTTTGGAACAGCATGGCATAAATTTGTTCGGTAATCGGCATTTCAATGCCTTGCCGTTTGGCAAGCAGATAGGCTTCTTTGGTATTATAAAATCCTTCCACCACTTGCCCGATGCGATTTATTGCCGTCTGACAATCGCAGCCGGCTCCCAACATTAAGCCGAATCGCCGATTGCGCGATTGATCGTCGGTACAGGTCAGTACCAAATCGCCTAGTCCGGACATCCCCATAAATGTGCTTGCTTGCGCACCTAAAGAAAGTCCTAACCGTGTCATTTCGGCAAGACCTCGCGTGATAAGCGCTGCGCGTGTATTAGCGCCGAATCCCATGCCGTCCGCCACGCCGGCACCGATAGCAATAACATTTTTTATTGCGCCGCCCAGCTGTACGCCAGCCATATCCGAATTTAAATAAACACGAAAATTTTGACTATTATGAATGCGAGACTGAAACGCTTGGGCAAATTGGTCATTATTTGAGGCGAGCGTAATGGCTGTTGGTAATCCTTCGGCAAGCTCTCTGGCAAAGGTAGGGCCGGAAAGCACGGCGAGCGGATAGCTCTTGCCGAGTTGTTCTTCTACGACCGATTGGAGCAATCGGCCGGTATCCCGCTCGAGACCTTTGGTTGCCCAAACGATACGGTGAGAGGCGGTTAAGTGCGGTCGAATTTGTGACAAAATTTGATTGAACGCGTGGCTTGGTACGACAATAAGAATATCCTCTGCTTTCGCTAAAGTTTGCGTAAGATTTGACTCGAGAAAAAGTGCTTCAGGAAAAAGAATATTAGGCAGAAAACGGTGATTTTGATGGGTTTGGCGCATTTGCTCAATGTGCGCCGGATTATGTGCCCAAAGATAAGTCGGCGAACCGTTACGGGCAAACGCAATTGCCAAAGCCGTTCCGTAAGAGCCGGCGCCCAAAATGGCAATAGGAGAGTGAGATGGCGTCATAACATTTATTTAAGAGATAAAAATGAGGGCGATTACTCGCCCTTAATTTATAGCTTAATGCACTTCTTCTTTATTTTCTTCAGGTTGTGCCGCTTCTTGTTGGCTGTTCATATATTCAACGAATAATGCATCAAAATTGACGGGGGAAAGATTGAGTGCAGGGAATGTTCCTCGGCTTACCAAGCTGGAAATCAATTCACGAGCATAAGGATAGAGTAAACTCGGGCATTGAGAGGTTAAACAATGAGCCAGTTCAACGCCTTCTAAACCGGTGATGGTAAATACGCCGGCCTGTTTAACTTCGCAGATAAACGCCAGATCACCGGACTCTTCTAGTGTTGTTTCTACCGAGATATTAAGACAAATTTCATATAAGTCTTCACCGACTTGTGCTGTTTCCGTGCTTAAATCAAATCCCAATTTCGGCTTCCATTCTTGGTGGAAAATATGAGGAAGATTCGGCGCTTCAAAGGAAACGTCTTTAATGTAAATACGCTGGATTTGTAGTGAAGATTGTGGCTCTAGAGTCACTTTCTGAGTTTCTTCAGTCATAATTTATTCCTTAAATGATTTATTTTTTCTTAACTAGAGGGAAATTAGCGCCGGCCCAGCCGCTAATACCGTCTTTTAGCACATAAACTTTTGTAAAGCCTTGTTTTACCAAAGAGGCGGCGGACGTTGCGGCAGAAATCCCATTTACATCAACTAAAACAACCGGAGTTTCTTTATGATGTTCGATTTTTCCAAGATTCCGACTTTTAATTTCAGTAGGTAACACATTGATACTATTAACAATATGACCCCGCTGGAATTCATCTAAACTGCGCAGATCGATAACGGCAGCTTCATCATTATTAATCAAACAAACCATTTCCGCTTGCGAAATAATCTTAAATTTACGGCTGGCCGCTTGAATGAAAGAGTAAACCACCATGCAGAAGATCGCGATCCATGCGATGGTCAAAAGGGTATGTTTTTGAGCAAATTCAATTGCCGAAGGCATAAATTCTTGCATGCTATTCTCAATTTATTCGGGTTAAAAAACGCCCTTAAGTATAACCGCACTTTGGTATCTTTCAAAGCGTTATTACGCCTTCCTTACGCTATGTGCTATTATAACCGACCTCATCTATTGTGTTTTGTGTTGAAATCCTATTCAAGCGGAGAAATTTTATGGCAGCAGCAATTCAACAACGCGCCGAACTTCAACGCCGTATTTAGCAAATTGCCAATGATGTGTACGTGGTTCCGTTGATAGTTGGGATTTTAAACAATATGTGCTGGGCACATTGTTTTATTGATTTATCAGTGAAAATTTTACCAACTATATTGAAGTGGGTGATGAAAGCGTGAATTATGTAGGCTTTGCTGATACTGATGAACACATTGCCTTAATCAAAGAAGATACGATTAAAGCAAAAGGTTACTTTATTTATCCAAGTCAGCTATTTAAAAACGTGGTATCAAACGCCAATACCAATCCAAACATCAATACTGAACTTAAACAAATTTTTAGCGATATTGAAAACTCCGCTACAGGCTTTCCTTCCGAAGACGACATTAAAGGTCTATTTGCCGATTTTGATACCACCAGCAACTGACTTGGCAATACGGTAAGCGATAAAAATAGTCGTTTAGCTGCCGTATTAAAAGGCGTTGCCGAGCTGGATTTTGGCAAATTTGAAGATAATCACATCAATTTATTTGGTGATGCCTACGAATTTTTAATTTCCAACTATGCCGCCAATGCGGGCTCTTTGCTATTACAAGCTAAAAAAACATGGGGCTGTACTAGATAATGACTAAAAATCCCACTTAGGTTAGAATAAACCAATGAGAAAAAGTCGCTTAAGCTGGCATAAAAAATAAACTCTTTGAGCTGTTTGTAGCTAGAGTTACTGCTAGAACAGCTGGGCTCTGGTTAATGTAAACAAAAATACAACAGCTTATTATTTTCATCGTTTACGTTTGCTCATCTATCAAACCCAGCCCTCATTTGGAAATGTTTGAGGGCGAGATTAAAGCCGATGAAAGCTATTTTGGCGATGCGCATAAGGGGAAACAAGGTCGTGATGCAGCGGGAAAAGTCGCTGTATTCGGGCTTCTCAAGCGAAATAGCAAGGTTTATACCGTTGTTGCCCCGAATGCTCAATCAGCAACACTATTACCAATGCTCCATGAGAAGGTTAAACCTGATAGCATTGTTTACACCGATACTTACCGTAGTTATGATGTGCTTAATATCAGCGAATTTAGCCATTTTCGCATCAATCACAGCACGTATTTTGCTGAAAATCATAACCACTGAGAATTTTTGGAACCAAGCAAAACGCCATTTACGCAAGTTTAATGGCATTCCCAAAGCGCATTTTGAGCTGTATTTGAAGGAATGTGAATGGCGTTTTAACAACAGTGAAATAAAATCCCAAATTTACATTTTAAAACAATTAGTTAAAGGGAATTTGGTCTAGTTATCTAGTACAGCCCCTTATTTACCGACTTTACATATAAAAAGGCTCGAGAACCCGAGCCTTTATTTTTCTTTGCAAATTTCTGAATGAAATTATTCGCCCAAACGCTCTTTAATACGAGCAGATTTACCTGAACGTTCACGTAAGTAGTAGAGTTTAGCTTTACGTACCGCACCTTTACGTTTAACAGCGATAGAATCTACTGCCGGTGAGTGAGTTTGGAATACACGCTCAACGCCTACACTATTTGATACTTTACGTAAAGTAAATGCTGAATGCAAGCCACGGTTACGAATTGCAATAACCACGCCTTCGAATGCTTGCAAACGACGTTTGCTACCTTCAACTACCCATACTTTAACTTCTAAAGTATCACCTGGGCGGAAACTAGGTACGTTTTGTTTTAATTGTTCTTGTTCAAGTTGTTTGATAATGTTAGACATTTTTTGATCCTTTAATGATCCTAGATTTAACTGAGTTGTTTTGCTTCATATTTTAATTAATCTACTACGTGGCTGCACTTCGCCGTACTCATTGTACTGTCTTCAGCTTGCCACTTGTATCTTAATTAAACTATTTTGCAAAACCTTGCTGCTGTTCTGTTTTCACTTCTTTCAACAGCTTACGTTGTTCGTCAGTCAGAGCTAGGCCTTCTAAGAGCTCAGGGCGACGGAGCAGCGTTCTTTCAAGCGATTGTTTTAATCGCCATTTACGAATTTCTTCGTGGTGCCCCGACATCAGCACTGGCGGTACGGTTAAGCCTTCTAACACTTCCGGTCTGGTATAATGAGGACAATCTAACAATCCATCAGCAAAAGAATCTTCTTCTGCAGAGGCTTGTTTACCCAATACCCCAGGAACAAATCGTGCAACGGCATCAATTAATGTCATTGCCGGTAATTCACCACCGGTTAAAACGTAATCCCCGATTGACCATTCTTCATCAATTTCAGTTTGAATCAATCGTTCGTCAATCCCTTCGTACCGCCCGCACACCAAAATCAATTTCTGATTTTGTGCCAGTTCCGTTACGCCAGATTGTTCCAATTTTCGTCCTTGCGGCGAAAGGTAAATCACCTTTGCGCCTTCTCCTGCCGCTGCTTTTGCCGCATGAATCGCATCCCGTAAAGGTTGCACCATCATCAGCATTCCTGGGCCACCGCCATAAGGGCGATCATCCACAGCTTTATGCCTATCGTGTGTGAAATCACGCGGATTCCAACACTGAATTTGCAAGAGATTATGTTTTACAGCTCTACCAGTTACCCCAAATTCCGTAATTGCTTCAAACATTTCGGGGAATAACGTGATTATTCCAATCCACATGATTTAATCCTACTTTGTTCAAAACGTACTACATTACGTTCGTGCACACTTGAGATTAGAAACCAGCGTCCCAATCCACTTCAATCATTTTCGTGGTGAGATCGACTCTTTTAACTACTTGTTCATACAAGAACGGAATTAACCGCTCTTGTTTTCCGAAAGCATCTTTAGCGTTTGCTTTAACCACCAACACATCATTTGAACCGGTTTCCATCATTTCTGTCACTGTGCCCATGGTATAACCCTGAAGATTCACTACTGAACAGCCGATTAAATCGTGCCAATAATAATCCCCTTCTTCTAACTTAGGGAACACAGACAAATCCACACCAATTTCAACATTTGCCAAAACCTGTGCATCTTCACGATTATCCACACCTTTCAGTTTTACGATAAGTTCGTGATTATGATGACGCCAGTTTTCAAGTTCTGTGGGTTGCCATTCACCTTTGATTTTTAAAAACCAAGGTTGATAGTCAAAAATACTTTCAGCATATTCTGTTGATGAATAAATACGTAACCACCCACGAATACCGTAGGTTGAGCCTAAT
>CAURMH010000036.1:0-16446 GCA_963525745.1 uncultured Pasteurellaceae bacterium
ATTGATTTGCTCTCAATATAAAGAAAAAACGGGCGTAGAATAGCATAATTTCGCTGCTTTGAGCAAACGTTTGCTAATGTGTCGAAAGACAGTCCGAAAGATAAAATCCGCTATAGTGGTATTCGTTGCATGAAAGCGTCTTTCTCCGTAAAATACGGCGCATTAATTTAAAAATAGGACGGATTTTGACCGCACTCTTCTTATCATTAATACCTCAGAGAGATACGCAAGTATGTATAACTTATTCCGCCGATGTCTTTTCCGGATGGCGCCGGAAAACGCCTATAATTTCACGATTCAATGTTTAAAACTTGCCGGACATCCGTTTATTCAACCGTTCTTTAAATCATTGGTTACCGCGCCGAAAGGGTCGGATAAGACGGTGATGGGCGTGCGGTTTCCGAATCCTATCGGCCTTGCCGCCGGTGCGGATAAAAACGGCGAGGCGATTGACGGATTCGGCACTCTGGGGTTTGGTTTTATCGAAGTAGGAACAGTTACGCCGCTGGCGCAGGAGGGTAATGCCAAGCCGCGTCAATTTCGTCTCATTGAAGCGGAAGGGATCATTAATCGAAACGGTTTCAATAATAAAGGCATTGATTATTTGATCGAAAATGTGAAAAAAGCGCGCTATCAAGGCGTGATCGGCATCAATATCGGCAAAAATAAGCAAACGCCGTTAGAAAAAGGCAAAGACGATTATCTTTTCTGTTTGAATAAGGCTTATAACTATGCCGGCTATATCACCGTCAATATTTCCTCGCCGAATACGCCGGATTTGCGTCAGTTACAATACGGCGATTATTTTGATGATTTGTTGCAAAGCATTAAAGTTCGTCAAAAAGCATTGGCTAATCAGTATAATAAATATGTGCCGATTGCGGTGAAAATCGCACCGGATTTGTCGGAACAAGAATTGGTGCAAATTGCCGATACCTTGATTCGTCACAAAATGGACGGCGTGATTGCCACGAATACGACCATTTCTCGCGACAACGTCACAAATTTTAAAAATGCCGAGCAGCAAGGTGGATTAAGCGGAAAACCGCTACAACATAAAAGCACCGCCATTATTGCCCGACTATACCAAGAACTTAAAGGACAAATTCCGATTATCGGCAGCGGCGGCATTGACGGCGTGCAAAGTGCGCAAGAGAAAATTCAAGCCGGTGCCGAGCTGTTACAGATTTATTCCGGCTTGATTTATCACGGCCCCAACTTGGTAAAAGACTTGCTTCGGGCGATCAAATAAGAGGAAGTATGACCATATACGATTTACACTGCCATAGTACAGCTTCCGACGGCGTTTTGTCGCCGGCGGAGGTGGTGTCGCGGGCGCACGAAAAAGGCGTGCATGTGTTAGCGCTGACCGATCATGATACTATTGCCGGGCTGACAGAAGCGCGGCAACAGGCGGACGCGTTGGGGCTGAGACTGATTAACGGCGTGGAAATTTCAACGGATTGGGAAGGAAAAAATATTCATATTGTCGGGCTGAATTTTGATCAAACGCATCCGAAATTGACCGCACTTTTATGCCATCAAGCAGAATTAAGAGAAAAAAGAGCGGTCGAAATCGGGCTTAAATTTGAAAAACTCGGTATTGTAGGCGCTTATGCCGGCGCGAAACAATTTACCGATGGGGAAGTGACGCGCGCGCATTACGCCCGTTTTTTAGTGGAAAACGGAATTGTCACCAATATGAATCAAGCCTTTAAACGCTATTTGTCGCAAGGACAATCCTGCTATGTGAAAACAGACTGGGTGAATATTCCGACGGCGATCGAAACGATTCATGCCGCCGGTGGAAAAGCCGTTTTGGCGCATCCGTTACGTTATACGCTGACCAATCGGCGGATGAGAAAATTGATCGGCGAATTTGCGCAATGGGGCGGCGACGGCCTAGAAGCGGCGGGGTGCGGACAAACCCGCGAACAGCGGCAATTATTAGCCCGTTGGGCGCTGGAAGCGAATTTAAAAGTGTCGGTAGGGTCGGATTTTCATTTTCCCTGCGCTTGGATTGAACTTGGGCGTGTGTTAACCGTGGCGGATTGCTGTCAACCGATCTGGCAGGATTTTGCTTAAAATTGTGCTGAAATGCGCGTGTTCCGGTGAAAATTCATTGACTATTAGAACGTTAAAAAATCCTGTATAATCCCGCCCGATTTTGATCTAAATTTAACAGTTCAACGAGAAATATAAATGGTTGAAACATCACAAACGATTCCGGAATTGGTGAGCTGGGCGAAAGCGCGGGATTTTTCGCTCAATTTGCCGACAGAGCGGCTCACTTTTCTGCTCGCCATTGCCGTTTATAATAACGAGCGATTAGACGGCGAAATGTTAGAAGCCGATTTGGTCGATATTTTTCGTTACACCTCGGAAGCCTTTGAGCAACCCGCCGAAACGCTGATTACCCGCGCTAATAATGCCATTAACGAATTGGTTAAACAGCGTTTTCTTAACCGTTTCAGCAGCGAATTTACCGAAGGGCTGGCAATTTATCGTTTAACGCCCCTTGGTATCGGTGTGTCGGATTATTATATTCGCCAGCGCGAATTTTCAACGCTGCGTCTTTCTGTTCAACTCTCCATTGTGGCCGATGAGATTCAGCGTGCCTCCGAAGCGGCGGAAGAGGGCGCCGAAAAAAGTGAAGACGAACTTTATTGGCGTCGTCAGGTTTTTGCACCGCTGAAATATTCCGTGGCGGAAATTTTTGACAGTATCGATTTATCGCAGCGAAACATGGATGAAAACCAGCAAAGTATTAAACAGGAAATTGCCGATTTATTGGTCAAAGATTGGCAGGCGGCGATTTCAAGCTGTGAGCGTTTATTAGATGAAACGTCCGGCCATTTAAGAGAATTGCAGGATACCCTAAACGCCGCCGGTGACCGATTACAGGCGCAATTATTGCGTATTCAGGATTGTGTCATCGGCCACGAAGATCTGTATTTTATCGATCAATTAATTACCGATTTACAAAGTAAACTGGATCGTATTATCAGCTGGGGACAACAGGCGATTGATTTATGGATAGGTTACGATCGCCATGTGCATAAATTTATTCGTACCGCTATTGATATGGATAAAAATCGTGTCTTTTCACAGCGTTTACGTCAGTCGATTCACCACTATTTCGACGCGCCTTGGTTTTTGTGGACGGCTCAAGCCGAGCGGTTAGTTGATCTACGTGATGATGAAATGACATTACACGAAGGCGAAGCGTTAGGCGAATTGCCGGAAGAATTGCAATACGAATCCCTTTCTGATTTGCACGATAAAATCGTCGAACATATGCAAAATTTATTAATTACTTACCGTGAAGACAATCGCCCGATTGATTTAAGTTTGGTTTTAACCGAACAACTCAACGCTTATCCGCTGTCACGCCACTTTGACGTCGCACGGATTATTGTGGAGCAAGCGGTGCGATTAGGCATGGCAAGTGCGGATTTAACCGGCCTTTATCCCGATTGGAAAGAAATTAACGACGCCGGCGCTGAAGTGCAGGCGCATGTGATTGATGAGTATAAATAATGGATTTTAATCGGCTTTACAACCTGTTGAGTAAGTATGCCGATACGGAACGGGCTAAAAAAATGTCGGCTTATATGAAAAATCAATTTTCATTTTTAGGCATACAAACACCTCAGCGTCGCCAAATGCTAAAACCGCTTTTTGATCGAAAAGAGGATAACGTGGATTGGGCATTTGTTCGACAATGTTGGGATAATTCATATCGTGAAATGCAATATGCGGCGTTGGATTATTTAAATTTTCATAAAAAGTGCTTAACACCGTCGGATCTTCCTCGTTTAAAAGCGTTAGCCTTAAATAAATCTTGGTGGGATACGATTGATACTATCGCGATGCTCGTCGGCGAAATAGTCACGAATAATCCTAACTATCAGGATCTCATGTTAAATTGGGCCAATGATCGGAATATATGGCTACGTCGGATAGCAATAGAACATCAGTTATTATGCAAAGAAAAAATGAATACTGTTTTATTAGAAAACATTATTACGGCCAATTTGAATCAAACCGAATTTTTTATCAATAAATCCATTGGCTGGGCATTGCGTGATTATTCAAAAACGGATCCCGCATGGGTTAGACAATTTATAGAAACACACCGTGGCGAGATGAGCGAATTAAGTATAAAAGAAGCAGGTAAATATCTTTAGTCCGCAGAATATGTTAGTTAAAAGTGCGGTTGATTTTTAACGAATTTTAGTCAAGTAGAGAATGTAGTCATGACAGACAATCTTCAAGAAATAATTTCTCCAACGTTGGCGGCGGCGATCGCCAATGCGTTGTTTCCATCCGTAGACAGCCAATTGCGCGGGGGAAAACATATCGGCACGGAACAACTGGATAACCATGCCTTTTTAATGGATTTTCAACAGGAACTTGACGGGTTTTATCGCCGCTATAACGTAGAGTTGATTCGTGCGCCGGAAGGTTTTTTTTATCTCCGCCCGAAAGCGACCACATTAATCGCCCGTTCGGTGCTTTCCGAATTGGAAATGCTGGTCGGTAAAGTGCTTTGTTATTTATATTTAAGCCCTGAACGTCTGGCGCAGCAGGGAATTTTCAGCACGCAGGAAGTTTATGACGAATTGTTAAATTTGGCGGATGAAGGCAAACTACTCAAAGCCGTCAATCAACGTTCCAGCGGATCCGATTTGGATAAACAAAAATTGGCCGAAAAAGTGCGGGCGGCGATCGGGCGTTTACGTCGTTTAGGCATGATTCAGACCGTCGGTGAGCAAAACAGCGGCAAATTTACCATTTCCGAATCGGTGTTTCGCTTTGGTGCGGAAGTGCGTTCCGGTGACGATCCGCTCGAAGCGCAGACGCGTTTAATTCGCGACGGCGAAGCGGCAACAGCACAATCCTTAGCGTTAGAAAAACAAGCGAAAAGCCATGCCGAAAACGAAGAAAGCGAAGCCGAAAGTGTGGACGAAATTGAAGAAGAATTTAATGACGAGGGAGCGGAATAATGTCTGACGTATTAGCACTTGAAAACGAAATTGTACAGGAAGAAGAAACTGCACAATCGCCGGTTCAGCCCGATGATGAAAATCCTTTCGTCGCCTCATTTTATGCCAATAACCAAGACGTGCAGCGCGGTAAATTTCGTTCGTTGACGTTGATTAATTGGAACGGTTTTTTCGCCCGCACGTTTGATTTGGACGAATTGGTCACCACGCTTTCGGGCGGTAACGGTGCCGGTAAATCAACGACGATGGCCGGTTTTGTGACGGCCTTGATTCCGGACTTAACGCTTCTTCATTTCCGTAATACGACGGAAGCCGGCTCCACAGGCGGATCACGCGATAAAGGTTTGCATGGAAAATTACGTCCTGGCGTTTGTTACGCGGTGTTGGATACGATCAATTCGCGCCATCAACGCATTCTCGTCGGCGTGCGTCTGCAACAGGTGGCGGGGCGCGATAAAAAAGTCGATTTAAAAACCTTCTCTCTTCAAAACGTCGAATTATCCCAAAATCCGACCGCACTTTTCACCGAAACCGTCAGCGACCGTCAAGCCCGTGTTTTGTCGTTAAATGAACTAAAAGACAAAATTGAAAATTTAGGCGCACAATTTAAACAATATCATTCCATCACCGATTATCACGGCATGATGTTTGATTTAGGCATTATTCCGAAACGGTTACGTTCCGCCGCAGATCGCAGTAAATTTTATAAACTCATCGAAGCGTCGTTGTACGGCGGGATTTCCAGTGCCATCACCCGTTCTTTGCGGGATTATTTATTGCCGGAAAATCTTGGGGTGAAAAAAGCCTTCCAAGACATGGAAAGTGCGCTGCGTGAAAATCGCATGACCTTGGAAGCCATTAAAGTCACCCAGTCCGATCGGGATTTGTTCAAACATCTGATTACGGAAACAACCCATTATGTCGCGTCCGATTACATGCGCCACGCCAACGAACGCCGCGGCAATATCGAAATGGCGCTGGTTTCCCGTCGCGATTGGTACAAAGCGAAAAACGAGCAAGAATTGTCACAACATCGCTTAATCGATTTCAGTCGCGAAGCGGCGGAATTGGCCGAAAATGAACGTGTTCTCGAAGTCGATCATCAAAGCGCCGTCGATCAACTGAATTTAGTGCTCAATGCGTTGCGCCATGCGGAAAAAATCGCCCGCTACCAAGAAGATTTGGTCGAGCTTACCGAGAAATTGGAAGAACAAAAAATCGTCGTTGAAACGGCGACGGAACACGCGGAAGAAAGCCAGGCAAAATTTGAACAAACGGAATCGGAAATTGACCAGGTTCGTTCCCAATTGGCGGATTATCAACAAGCCCTAGATGCACAACAAACTCGCGCATTGCAATATCAACAAGCTATTCAAGCGTTGGAAAAAGCCAAAACGTTGTGTTCCTTAGCTGATTTAAATGCCCGAAATGTCGAGGCATATTATGCCGAATTTGACGCACAGGCGGAATCTTTAACGGAACAAGTGCTTGAATTGGAACAGAAAATGTCCATTTCCGAAGCGGCAAAATCACAATTTGATCAGGCTTATCAGTTGGTATGTAAAATTGCCGGCGAAGTGCCGCGCGCTATGGCGTGGGAAAGTGCAAAAACCTTGCTGCGCGATTATCCGACACAAAAATTACAGGCTCAGCAAACGCCGCAACTTCGCGCAAAATTAAAGGAGTTGGAACAACGTTACGCCCAACAACAAAGTGCGGTCAAATTATTGAATGATTTTAATCAGCGTGCAAATTCGGATTTAGCGACCGTCGAGGAATTGGAAGAATACCATGCGGAGCAGGAAGCTAGACTTGAGGATATAACGGCGGCGCTTTCCGAGCAAGTGGAAACGCGTTCGACGCTTCGTCAAAAACGTGAAAATCTGACCGCACTTTATGATGAAAACGCCCGTAAAGCACCGGCCTGGCTGACGGCGCAAGCTGCGTTGGAACGCTTAGAAGAGCAGAGCGGTACGCCGTTTAAGCAGGGGCAGGACGTGATGAATTTCATGCAGGCGCAACTTGTGAAAGAACGCGAATTAACGATGCAACGGGATCAGTTGGAACAACAACGTCAACAGTTAGACGAACAGATTTCACGCCTGAGCCAACCGGATGGTTCGGAAGATGCGCGTTTAAATATGTTGGCGGAACGTTTTGGCGGCGTATTGCTTTCTGAGTTGTATGACGATGTGCCGATTGAAGATGCGCCTTATTTCTCCGCCCTTTACGGCCCGGCTCGTCATGCCATTGTGGTGCGTGATTTAAATGCCGTGCGCGAGCAGCTGGCACATTTGGAAGATTGCCCGGATGATCTTTATTTAATCGAAGGCGATCCGAATGCTTTTGATGACAGTGTATTGTCTGCGCAGGAGTTGGAACTTGGCGTTGTCGTACAGGTTTCGGATCGTGAGTTGCGTTATTCCAAATTCCCTGACATTCCGCTATTCGGACGTGCTGCGCGAGAAAAACATTTAGAACAATTGCAAATTCAGCGTGACGAAGTGGCGGAAAAATATGCGCAGTTCGCCTTTGACGTGCAAAAATGCCAACGCCTGCACGAACATTTCAGTCAGTTTGTCGGAGAACATCTGGCGCTCGCTTTTCAACCGAATCCCGAAGAGATTATGGTGGAACTTAACCGGCAGCGTAGCGACATAGATCGCGAACTAAATCAATTAAATCTCAGTGAGCAGCAGATTCGTTTAAAACTGGATCAGAGTAAAGACATTTTGCAATTGCTAAATAAACTTTTGCCGCACTTGAATCTTTTGGCGGACGAAAATTTAGCGGATCGAATCGATGAATGTCGTGAACAATTGGATGTCGCGGAGCAGGACGCGCTGTTCATTCGTCAATACAGCATGACGTTGTCACAATTAGAGCCGATTGCCAATACGCTACAAAGCGATCCGGAAAATTATGAACGATTAAAAGCTGATTTAGCCGAGGCGATTGTGCGTCAAAAACAAGCACAACAACGCGCTTTTGCATTGGCTGATGTGGTACAACGTAAAGGGCATTTTGATTATAAAGATGCCGGCCGGACAGAAACCTCCGAATTGAATGAACAGCTTCGCCGACGTTTAGAGCAAATGCAGGGGCAGCGTGAAACCCAACGTGAACAATTACGTCAAAAACAAGCACAATTTGCGCAATATAATCAAGTATTGATTCAGCTACAAAGCGCTTACGACAGCAAAAATCAATTATTAAAAGAACTGATTACGGAAATTAATGAGCTTGGCGTGCGCGTCGATGAAGGGGCGGAAGAACGCGCCAGAAATCGACGAGATGAATTGTATCAACAACTTTCGACCAATCGCCAACGCCGCTCTTATGTTGAAAAACAATTAACACTCATTGAAAGCGAAGCCGATAATTTAAATAAACGCATTCGTAAAGCCGAACGGGATTACAAAACGCAGAGGGAATTGGTGGTTGCAGCGAAAATCAGCTGGTGCGCGGTGTTGCGTTTATTGCGCAATTCCGATGTGGAAAAACGCCTCAACCGCCGTGAATTAGCCTATTTATCCGCCGATGAATTACGTTCCATGTCGGATAAAGCATTGGGGGCGCTGCGTACGGCTGTCGCGGATAACGAATATTTGCGTGACGCCTTGCGTTTATCGGAAGACAGCCGTAAACCGGAAAATAAAGTACGGTTCTTTATCGCCGTATATCAACATCTGCGCGAGCGGATTCGCCAAGATATTATTAAAACCGACGATCCGATTGACGCCATTGAACAAATGGAAATTGAGTTGAATCGTTTAACGGAAGAATTGACTGGCCGCGAGAAAAAACTCGCAATCAGTTCCGAAAGCGTGGCGAATATCATGCGTAAAACCATTCAACGCGAACAAAATCGTATTCGTATGCTGAACCAAGGGCTGCAAAATATCGCCTTCGGTCAGGTGAAATCGGTGCGCTTAGTGGTGAATATTCGCGATACGCACGCTATGTTGTTGGATGCGCTTTCAGGTCAGCAGGACGAATATCAAGATTTATTCAACGATAATCGGATGACCTTCTCCGAAGCCATGGCGAAATTGTATCAACGCATTAACCCGCATATTGACATGGGTCAGCGTACGGCGCAAACTATCGGCGAAGAATTGCTCGATTACCGTAATTATCTTGAATTAGAAGTGGAAGTTTTCCGTGGTGCAGACGGCTGGTTGCGTGCAGAAAGCGGCGCATTATCCACCGGGGAAGCCATCGGTACGGGGATGTCCATCCTCCTCATGGTGGTACAAAGCTGGGAAGAAGAAAGCCGTCGTATTCGCGGCAAAGACATCGTGCCGTGCCGTTTATTATTCTTAGATGAAGCGGCGCGTCTCGACGCCAAATCTATCTCCACCTTATTCGAGCTGTGCGAACGCCTGGATATGCAATTGCTAATTGCTGCTCCGGAAAATATCAGCCCAGAAAAGGGCACCACTTATAAACTGGTGCGGAAAATTTCCGGTAATCATGAACACGTTCATGTGGTTGGATTACGTGGATTCGGCGCAACAGACTAGTTTAAACAAAAGAAAAGTGCGGTTAAAAAATAATGTGTTTTTTAACCGCACTTTTTAGATACAACGCCGCATAACAGAGATCTGTTTGAGGATTGGGAAGAATAATGAAACGCTATCTGCTTGATACCAATATGGTTAGTCATATTATCCGTCAAAATCCTAAGGCGCTCTCAATAGGGATTAATTATGCACAACCTCATTATCGCCGTTTTATGTAGCGTTGCGGTGTCCGTACTGTTAAAAGTCGCCCGTAAACGCAATATCGTGATTCAACAAGCCATTGCCTTTAACTATATTGTGGCGTTGTCACTTAGTTGGTTTTTGTTAAAACCGGATTTTAAAGGGCTTCAATTTACTGATTTTATTGCACAAAGCGAAAACACGCCGATTTTCTTGGCGTTGGGAATTTTATTGCCAAGCGTATTTATTATTATGTCTAAAGCCGTGGAATTTACCGGTATCGTGCGTTCCGACGCGGCACAGCGTTTATCCTTATTTTTACCGATTCTTGCCGCCTTTTTAATTTTCCATGAAATCTTAAGCCAATCAAAATTAATCGGTATTGTGTTGGCGTTTATCGGGTTATTTTGCTTATTAAGCAAACCGAACAGACAAAGTGCGGTTGACAAAAAACAACATTTTTTGAACGTTGACCCCGAAGGGGGGAGTAAGCGAACAAGTGAGCTTACGAATAATTTTAAAGGTGTTTTAGGCTTAATCGGCGTATGGTTCGGCTACGGCATTATCGATATTTTATTCAAACAAGTGGCAAAAAGCGGGGGAGTATTCCCAACGACGTTGTTCATCGCATTCACTTTAGCTGCGTGCATTATGTTTATTTATTTACTGTTTAAGCGAACCCAATGGAATGTGGCAAGTTTTGTGGGCGGCATGATTTTAGGTGTGCTGAATTTCTTCAATATTTTGTTTTACATTAAAGCGCATCAAAGTTTTGGCTCAAATCCGACCTTAGTTTTTGCCGGTATGAATATCGGCGTCATTTGCTTAGGAACCGTTACCGGTGCGTTAATTTTTAAAGAAAAAATAAGCAAAATTAACGGGGTAGGAATTGTATTTAGCTTGACGGCAATTTTCTGTTTGTATTATTTGGATAAAATTCTGGCTTAAATTTGAGAAAAATTATGGTGAAAAACGATTTTAGTTTTTTCATTTATGACTATGAAAGTTTTGGTGTGAATCCGGCAACCGATCGCCCGGCGCAATTCGGCGGCATTCGTACAGATGCCGATTTCAATATTATTGGCGAACCGATAGTGTTATATTGCAAGCAAACCAACGATTATTTGCCAGCGCCGGAAGCTGTTTTAGTCACAGGCATTACGCCGCAGGAATGCAATGAAAAAGGCTTATCGGAACCGGAATTTGCCGCGCAGATTTTGCAGGCGTTTAGTCAACCGAATACATGCGTAATGGGCTTCAATAATATCCGTTATGACGATGAAATGACGCGCTATACCTTTTATCGTAACTTTATTGACCCCTATGAATATAGTTGGAAAAACGGTAATTCACGCTGGGATTTGTTGGATTTGGTACGTGCTTGTTATGCCTTGCGTCCTGATGGCATTGAATGGCCTTTAGATGATGAGGGAATGCCGAGCTTTCGATTGGAAAAACTAACGGAGGCCAATGGCATAGAACATAAAAATGCCCATGATGCCATGGCCGATGTATACGCGACCATTGCGATGGCCAAATTAATCAAAGAAAAGCAACCGAAATTATTTAATTATTTTTTTACACACCGTGGTAAAAGGGAAGTCGAGGCATTGATTGATACCGCGACAATGACGCCTTTAGTTCATGTTTCCGGTATGTTGGGAAATTATAGAGGAAATTGTACATGGATCGTACCGCTCGCCTGGCACCCAACTAACCAAAATGCAGTTATTGCATGCGATCTAACGGGGAATATTGATAATTTATTAGCCAAAAGTGCGGTCGATTTGCGCAGTGATTTATACACAAAAAAAACAGCGCTGGAAACAAAAGGGGTTTCCTCCGTGCCGCTTAAATTAATTCATATTAATAAATGTCCGATTTTGGCACCCGCGAATACGTTACGACCGGAAAATGCAAAACGCTTAGGAATCAACAGAGAACATTGCCTGGAAAATCTTGCTAAGTTACGCCAATCAAAAGAAATTCGTGAGAAAGTTATCGACATCTTTACCGAAATTCGTCAATTCGACTCAAGTGACAATGTCGAAACCGCGCTTTATGACGGATTTTTTAGCTACGCCGATAAAAATAATCTGGCGATTTTACGCCATTTAATGCCGGAGAAATTGGCGGAACACGGCCTTGCCTTCGAAGATAAACGTATTCCAGACTTAATATTTCATTATCGTGCAAGACATTTTTATAAAACCTTAAGCCGCGCAGAACAAATTAAATGGCAAAAATATCGCCAACGAAAACTGGCTCAAAGTGCGGTCAATTTTGAAGAAGATTTACAACGTTTGGCTGTAGAAAATAGCGATAATCCAACTCAACTCGCTTTACTTCAAACGCTTTATGAATATGGCATAAAGCTGTTATCTTAAACTTTCAACATTTCGGCATGTTGACAATCGTATAATTATATGCCGTTTTTTTCTAAAATTATTTACCCTAAATTCGCTATTTACATCCTTATATAACAAATTATAATCTATTCGCTATATAATATTTTATATATATTTAACTTAAGGATGTAACTATGAAAAAACAATATAGATTAACTCTTTTAACATCGGTGGTTATTTCTACAGCCACTTATGCTACGGAACAACTTGAAGCCATTAATGTGACGGCTGAAGAACAAGTTAAGCAATCATTAGGCGTATCGGTGATTTCTCAGAAAGATCTGGAACGCGACCCGATTGAAAACGATGCTTCAGAAATTATTGCAAAACAACCCGGTGTGACGTTAAGCACCAACGCACCGGGCGGTGCACGCGGTAATAAACGTCAGGTGGATATTCGCGCGATGGGGCCGGAAAATACCCTGATTTTAGTAGATGGTAAACCGGTGAAATCCCGTAATTCCGAACGTTACGGTAGAAATGGAACCCGTAATACCCGTGGCGATACCAACTGGGTACCGGCGGATGCTATTGAATCTATTGAAGTCTTACGTGGACCGGCGGCGGCTCGTTACGGTTCCGGCGCGATGGGTGGTGTGGTCAATATCAAAACCAAATCGCCGACGAGTGAATATCACGGCAGTTTGAATCTTTTCACCGAACAACCGGAAGATAGCAAAGAAGGTTACACTAACCGTTTCGGTTTTAACTTCAGTGGCCCGTTAATTAAGGATGTATTAGGTTTCCGTTTATACGGCAATATGGCGAAAACACAACCGGATGCGTTGGATATTAACGCAGGGGAAGATGCTGGCGTTAATAATAATGCCGGAACACAAGACAACACCCGTTATGCCGGTCGTGAAGGTGTACGTAACCGTGATATTGCAGGGCAGTTAGTTTGGAATATTACCCCGGATCAAAAATTAACCTTCGATGCGGCATATAGTCGTCAAGGCAATATTTATAACGGTGATACACAAAATAGCTCCGTTTTAGTCAATCAAGCTATGAAAACCAGCCGTGATTTGGCTTTGCAAAGAGCAGAAACCTCAACACTTTATCGTCAAAGTTACAGTCTAACTCATGAAGGGAAATGGGGCGTGCTAGATAACCGCACTTATTTCACTTTCGATCAAACCCGTAACTATCACTATCCTGAAGGCTTGTTAGGTAGTACGGAAGGGGCGTATAACGGTTTAAATAAATCGGTCGGTTTGCTTCGAAACTACCGTTTCAGTAACGAACTTTATATTCCATTTACTTTAGGAACCACCAACCACATGGTGACCGTTGGGGCAGAAGCCTCTCGTTCTGAATTGGATGATGCCGCGTCCATGACACAAACCATGCAAGTTTACGCCATTGTGCCTTGGTTAAAGGATAAAGGGCGTAGTGGCAAAGTGGCACAAAACGAATATGCGGCATTCTTAGAAGACAACATTATGTTGCCAAATAACAAAACTATTGTAACGCCGGGTATTCGCTTTGATTCCAGTACCAATTCTAAATCTAACTGGAGTCCGTCATTTAACTTCTCTCATCAAGTCAGTGAAAACTGGAAAATCAAAGGCGGGGTGGCGAGAGCCTATAAAGCACCGAACCTTTATCAATCTTCTCCGAATTATTTGTTGATTAATGCAAGTAACGGTTGTCCGATTGATAGCGCAAACCATTGGTCTAATCCAAACGCGTTAAACTCAACCGGTAGTATTGTTAAGACAGATGCGAAAGGTAAGCCATATACTGTTCTTCAAAACAGTAATCCGAAAGGGTTTGACTGGGGACGCGCTTGTTACTTCTTAGGTAATGAAAATATCAAACCGGAAACCAGCTGGAACAAAGAAATCGGTTTTGAATATGAAAACGAAGGTAAATTGTTCTCCTTGGCATATTTCCACAATGATTACCGTAATAAAATTGTGTCTAACGGTGAATTCTTAACGACCATTGATGCACCGGCAGGCGGCTATGATCGTGAAATTCGCGCAAGCAATACACCAGACGGAAAAGCGATTTATCGTAACTACACCGCTACCAACGTTTATCGCTGGGGTAACACACCAAGAGCGATTATTGAAGGGGTAGAAGGTAACATTACCTTACCATTCTTGGATGATGCGATTTTATTCAGCACCAATCTCACCTATATGCTCAAAAACAAAAATAAAGAAACCGGTAATCCGATTTCCCTTGTGCCGAAATATACGGTGAACAGTAATCTTAATTGGAAAATTAATGATCATTGGGATGTGAATACGTCTTACACTCGTTACGGTAAACAGAAAACGGTTGAGAATGCGGAAAACTTTATGCATGTAATTTATACCACCGGTGAAAGCCTCGTGACACAATATCAGCTTGGTAGCTACGGTATTTGGGGCGCTAATGTAGGGTATAAATTTAATGACAGTTTAAGCTTACGTGTAGGTGTTAATAATATTTTAGATAAACGTATTTATCGTAATGCAGGTACGGCTCGCACCTATAATGAACGTGGTCGTTCTTACTTTGCGAATTTGAAATACAGTTTCTAAAATTGATTGTGTAAAAAAAGTGCGGTGAGTTTGAGTGCATTTTTATATCAGGGTAGTACAAATAGCGCTTTAAGAGAGAGTATAAAGTTGTTATAATGTCAAGACCTTTTAGCGCATGTCTACAAGTTCTAGTTCGGTGTTTAGCCGTAACGTATTTATATTGGGCACATATGGGTTGCGAGACAAATGTCAAGCAACTCAATTGGTTGCTTGACATTTGTCTCGCTTCCATTAGTAAAAGGTCAATTAAGAAGAGGGGGAGTTTTTCCCCTCTTACATATATAGAGAGTTTCAAGTGGGATCAAAATTATTTCATACATTATGTACAAAGCTGAATCTTTCTACTTCCGAGTTAATGGAATTCATTTCTAACGCTCCTATCTCCTATAAAGTTTATTCTATCCCTAAAAAAAATGGGGGGAGAAGAACTATAGCTCACCCTGCAAAAAAACTAAAAAAGGCTCAAAGAGAATTATTATCACTATTAGAAAAAAATTTACAAATTCACCAATCCGCCTTTGCTTATATAAAAGGAAAAAATATTATTAATAATGCTGAGTTACATAAAAATAATAAATATTTATTAAAGTTGGATTTCTATGATTTTTTTAATAGTATAAGTAATATTATTTTTACTAATTATCTTGATAAAATTGGATTAAGCCTTAGTGAATTAGATAAGAAATTAGTGAGTCATATATTTTTCTGGAATCCAAATAATAAAGATAAAACACATAAAAAGCTAATTTTAAGTGTAGGCTCTCCCAGTTCTCCTATGATATCTAATGCAATTATGTATTTTTTTGACTCTGAAATAAATACACATTGTAGCTCTATGTCTATAGTATATACAAGATATGCTGATGATTTATCTATTAGTGGTAATGATAAGGATAAATTAAAGGATGTTATCCAATTTATTAGAACTCGACTTTATGATTTATTTAATGGGAAAATAATATTAAACGATTTAAAAACAATTCTTATTTCACCAGGCTATAATAAGTTTGTTACTGGTATAACACTCACTTCACAAGGCGGTTTGTCTATAGGGAGAAAACGAAAAAGATATATTTTCGGTTTAATTTATAAGTATATTAAAAATGAACTGAAAGAAGATTCTATTTTACATATAAAAGGGATGATATCATTTTCATATTTAGTAGAACCATCCTTTATAAGTAGATTAGAATTAAAATATGGAAAAGATGTAATTAAGAGGATAATTGATGAAAAATGAAAATATAGCTGCTCTTTATAGAGAGTGGAATGGTGAAAGCAAACCATCAAATGAATTAATGAAATTAATATCTAATAATCCTTTTAAGTTGGTTGATATTGTAGTTTCTAACTATAAGGCATTTTCTGATAGGGTATCAGTTAAATTTGAAAAAAATTTAAAGCCTATTTTATTTGTTGGTGTTAATGCGAGTGGTAAAACAACAATAGCTGAATCTATCGCAAAGTCATTAAGTAAGATTAATAGTGCAATACACAATAAAAATAATGACTCTGGTGATATAATAGATGAAAAGAATATAAACAAAAAGAATGGTGAATATCAATCTGCATTAATAGAGTTAAACTTAGGATGTGAGAATAATAAACTAACCGAAGTTATTCTAGCAAAATCACCTGCTGGCTCTCCTAAAAATGTTTCTAGCAAACTTATAGAAGCTAAAAAACTAGGTGTTATGTATAGTTATATGTTAGCTGAAAAAGATTTAGATTTACCGCTTTATTTATTTTATGGAGTTGATAGGTCGTTATTAAAAAGTAGAGATAA
>CAURMH010000037.1:0-16282 GCA_963525745.1 uncultured Pasteurellaceae bacterium
GAACAAGATGATCCGCTTGGTTTCGGGCTTGTACCAATTCTTCAAATTTACGGTCAGACTCGGCGTTGGCCTCGGCATCGCGTACCATTTGTTGAATTTCTTCATCGCTCAAACCGGAAGAGGCCTTGATGGTAATTTGTTGTTCTTTACCGGTGCCTTTATCTTTCGCGGAAACATGGATGATGCCATCTGCGTCGATGTCGAAAGTCACTTCAATTTGTGGCATACCGCGTGGCGCCGGGTTAATGCCTTCAAGGTTGAATTGACCCAAAGATTTATTGGCTGACGCCTGTTTACGTTCACCTTGTAACACGTGAATGGTCACTGCGCTTTGGTTATCTTCCGCAGTAGAGAACACTTGTGATTTCTTGGTTGGAATCGTGGTGTTTTTCTCAATCAAAGTGGTCATTACGCCGCCCATGGTTTCGATGCCAAGGGATAACGGGGTGACGTCTAACAACAACACGTCTTTCACGTCGCCGGCTAACACGCCGCCTTGTACCGCCGCACCGATGGCGACCGCTTCATCCGGGTTCACGTCTTTACGCGGCGCTTTGCCGAAGAATTTTTCCACTTCTTGTTGCACCAGCGGCATACGGGTTTGACCGCCCACTAAGATCACATCGTCAATTTGTGATGCGCTTAAACCGGCATCTTTTAACGCGATACGAACAGGCTCAAGCGATTTCGCCACTAAATCTTCGACTAAAGATTCTAATTTCGCACGGGTTAATTTAATGTTTAAGTGTTTAGGACCGGTTGCATCTGCTGTGATGTAAGGAAGATTTACATCGGTTTGTTGCGCAGAAGAAAGTTCGATTTTCGCTTTTTCTGCTGCTTCTTTTAAACGTTGCATTGCAAGTGGGTCGTTGCGCAAATCAACGCCTTGTTCTTTTTTGAATTCATCTACTAAGTAGTTAATCACGCGAGTATCAAAGTCCTCACCACCTAAGTGAGTATCACCATTGGTTGCTAATACTTCGAAAGTTTTTTCGCCGCCTACTTCATCAATTTCGATGATGGATAAGTCGAATGTACCGCCACCTAAGTCGTAAACCGCGATGGTTTTGTTGCCTTGACCTTTATCTAAACCGTAAGCCAATGCCGCTGCCGTTGGTTCGTTGATGATACGTTTTACGTCTAAACCGGCGATACGGCCCGCATCTTTGGTTGCTTGACGTTGTGCATCGTTAAAGTATGCAGGAACGGTAATTACCGCTTCAGTTACAGGCTCGCCCAAGAAATCTTCGGCGGTTTTTTTCATTTTTTTCAATACTTCTGCAGAGATTTGTGGCGGTGCAAGTTTGTCACCTTTCACATTTACCCAAGCATCACCGTTATCTGCACGAGTGATTTCAAACGGCATAATGTCGATATCGCGTTTTACTTCATCATCTTCAAAGCGACGACCGATTAAACGTTTGATTGCAAATAACGTATTTTTCGGGTTGGTTACAGCCTGACGTTTTGCAGGTTGACCGACTAACGTTTCGTTATCATTTGTATAAGCAATGATTGACGGGGTGGTGCGATCGCCTTCTGCGTTTTCGATTACGCGAGGTTTGTCGCCGTCCATTACCGCCACACAAGAGTTGGTTGTACCTAAGTCAATACCAATAATTTTTCCCATTTGTTTTCTCCTCGTAAATTCTAAATTCGGTGTAATTGTTTACGGTTTGTAAAGTAAGGATGGAATTTGATATTTCAAGAGAAAAAATTAATTTTTTTACGAAAAGTGCGGTCAGATAATAAAATGTTTTTTCGTCGAAGAAAATGACGCCTCCTTTTTACAAACAAAGAAGCGTCATTCAAAGATTAAAGATCGAGGAGATTGCCTCCAGAGGAATTAAAGAATATTTTCGTATTTCTCCGTCATCTCTTTTGGCCAGACGCTGGATTGCACTTCACCGATATGTTTTTTATGAAGCAGGAACATAACCAGACGTGATTGACCGATACCGCCACCGATTGTTAATGGAAAGCGACCGGCTATCAGTTCTTTGTGCCAATCGAATTGTAAACGATCTTCGTCTCCTGTAATGGAAACCTGTAAACGTAGCGCTTTTTCATCGACACGGATCCCCATTGAAGACAATTCAAATGCAGAACCCAGCTCCTCATTCCAGACTAAAATATCGCCGTTTAAGCCTTTATAGCCGTTCTCCGACTCGGTTGTCCAGTCATCATAATCAGGCGCACGTCCATCGTGCGGTTTTCCATCGGACAACTTACCGCCGATTCCAATAATAAATACGGCGCCATGCTCTTTACAAATCGCATTTTCACGTTGTTTATCCGTCATGTTTGGAAAACGACGAGCCAAATCTTCACTTTGTACGAAAGTAATTTGTTTCGGCAACGTTGATGGGATATCGAAACGCGCTTCCACTGCCAATTCGGTTAACCGAATTGCTTTGTAAATATCATTGACCGTTTCTTTTAAAAAATCAAGATTACGACGACCGGCCGGAATCACTTTTTCCCAGTCCCACTGATCCACATAAATGGAATGTGTCGGGTCAAGCGAATCTTCATCAGGGCGCAACGCTTTCATATGGACGAACAAACCTTCGCCTTCTTTAAAGCCAAAACGTGCCAGTGTATGACGTTTCCATTTGGCAAGGGAATGAACGACTTCAAATTTTGCATGAGGAATGCATTTTACATTAACCTGAACCGCTTTCTCGATGCCGGAAAGATTATCCTGCATGCCATTACCGACTTCGCTCAAAATAGGCCCTTGAACTTCGACAAGATTTAATTTATCGGCTAAAAACTGGGTAAACGTATTTTTTACAAAACTGATTTCTTGCTGCTGTAGAATAAATGTCTTTTTCATAATTCTCTCCTAATAACGAAATAAAATTTTCCTTAGTTATTATCTAACGAAGCAAATAATTTGCAAAAATTTTTATTGTATCAATTGAAAAAAATTAGATTTTATCTAAAATAAAGGCTTATTTATAGAAAAAATCTAATAAAGGATGTTTTATGTACAATATTGATCATCTTGACCAACAAATTTTACGTGTATTAACCAAGGATGCGCGAACTCCCTACGCCGAAATGGCTAAACATTTTGGCGTTAGTCCCGGTACAATCCATGTTCGGGTGGAAAAAATGCGTCAGTCCGGCGTGATTGAAGGAACCAAGGTGATTATTGATGAACAAAAGTTGGGCTATGATGTATGCTGTTTCATTGGCATTATTTTAAAAAGCGCCAAAGATTACGATAAAGTGATCAAAAAACTGGAAACGTTTGATGAAGTGGTGGAGGCCTACTATACAACGGGTAATTATTCTATTTTCCTAAAGGTAATGACGCACACGATCGCCGAATTACACGCCGTGCTGGCGACAAAAATTCAATTAATTGATGAAATTCAATCTACGGAAACCTTAATTTCGATGCAAAACCCAATTTTAAGGGACATAAAACCATAAAAGTGCGGTCGATTTCATGGCAGTTCCGTAAACCAGATAAGCGTAGCCATTCGTCCGGTCACTCCATCGCGGCGATAGGAGAAAAATTTGTCGCTTTCACTAAATGTACAATGCTCGCCGCCGAAGATTTCTACAACGCCTAAATGATTCAATCTTTGCGCGGCCAGTTGATAAAGATTACCTAGATATTTATCGACTTGCTTCGGATCCGGACGGAATGCCGATTCCGCTTGACAATCGGCGGCAACGAATTGCTCAACCACCTCTTTTCCCACTTGAAAAGCATTCGGGCCGATTGCCGGCCCAAGCCATGCGATAATTTCCTCGGGAGCACATTGAAAACGTCGCACGGTTTCTTCCAATATGCCATCGCATAACCCTCGCCATCCTGCGTGCGCCGCCGCAACCTCAGAGCCTTCCTTATTAGTAAACAATACCGGTAAACAATCTGCGGTCATGATAAGGCAAACCTGATTCGGCCGACGAGTGTAAATCGCATCGGCAACCGGTTGTTTACCATGATAAGGTAATTCCAATACGTTAGTTGAATGCGTCTGTGTTAAAAATAGCGGAAATTGAGGCAAATGAAACCGATTAACCAACAAAGTGCGGTTAGTTTTGACATCGTTTTCGTCATCATTCACATGCGCCCCTAAGTTAAAGCTATAAAATGCTCCGCGGCTCACGCCGCCATGACGCAAGGTCGTAAAACAATGAATATTTTTCGGTGCGCGCCAAGTCGGAATTAGCTTTTGCATATCAGAATTAGCTTTTTCATATCAATAGTCGAGTTCGTCTCTATGTTCAAGATAATCCGCTTTTAGCGCATTAACCAGCTGCACAAAATCATCAGGCAGCGGCGCATACCATTCCATCAGTTCGTCGCTAACGGGGTGTTCCAGACGCAACATGATGGCATGTAAAGCCTGCCGTTTGAATTCGCGTAGCACTTGATTAAGTCGCTCATCGGCATTTTTAGGCGGGCGTGGGCGTCCGCCATAAGTTTGATCGCCCAATAACGGATGCGCGATGTGTGCCATATGAACCCGAATTTGATGCGTGCGTCCTGTCTCTAACCGCAAACGTAAGCGAGTATAATTGCGAAAATTTTCCATAATCCGATAATGCGTAACGGCCGGTTTTCCCAGTGGATGGACGGCCATGTGCGTGCGCTTGGTCGGATGGCGTGCAATGGGTTCATCAACTGACCCTCCCTTGGTCATAATGCCGCAGGCGATCGCTTCATATTCGCGTGTAATCTGACGTTTTTGTAATGCACGCACCAATTTGGTTTGAGCAGGAATTGTTTTGGCAACAACCATTAGTCCTGTCGTATCTTTATCCAAACGGTGAACAATTCCCGCCCGCGGCACTTCGGCAACAGATGGATAATGATATAACAGTGCATTTAACACGGTGCCGCTTTTATTACCGGCTCCCGGATGGACAACAAAATCTTTCGGTTTATTAATAATTAAAATATGTTCGTCTTCGTAAACAATATTTAACGGCAAATTTTCAGGTTCGAAATGAGTCTCATCTTCTATATCGGCAGATATGACGATTTTTTCGCCGCCAAATACTTTCGTACGAGGAATTGTCGTAATTTGCCCGTTTAGCGTCACAAGATCCGTCTCGATCCAAGTTTTTAGGCGCGACCGAGAGTATTCGGGAAACAAGTCGGCTAAGGCTTGATCTAAACGTTGGCCGGATTGTTCGAGCTGAATTTCGGCTTCCAGTATAATTTGTGTCATAAGTAAAAAATCCTGCCTAAAAAGTTGGCTTCTTGATTAATGTTCTATACAATATCGCGAGATTCTAACCTATTTATCATTATTCGTAAAAATTAAGGATAAAATAATGCGTAAAATAAAGTCTCTTGTTTTTATTGCTTTAACCGCACTTTCGATTGTGGGTTGTTCAAGCGGCAACAAAGAAGTAGAACAAGCTAATGTGGCGGAACTTTATTCTAAAGGCGCCTCAGCATTGCAGGAAGGCGGTTATTCCGAAGCCATTCGTTACTTGAAAGCGACGACCGAACGTTTTCCCGGCAGTAAATATCAAGAACAAGCCATGCTTGACTTAATTTATGCAAACTATAAAGCGCAGGATTATACTCAGTCGTTGGTTACGATAAATAATTTTCTTAACCAATTCCCACAAAGCCCTAACATTGACTACGCCGTGTACATGGCCGGTTTAACAAACGCCGCTGTCGCCGATAACTTCATTCAAGATTTATTTCGTATCGACCGCGCAACCCGCGAAACCGCCTCGTTAAAAGTGGCATTCGCCAATTTTCAAAATTTGGTTCGTGTCTTCCCAAATAGTCCTTATGCACAAGACGCCCTTGCACGCATGACTTATATAAAGGCCGCTTTAGCGCGTCATGAATTAGACATTGTGAAATTCTATGCCAAACGAAATGCCCATGTCGCCGTAGCAAATCGGGTCGTTGATATGATGAAACAGTACTCTGATGCTCCTGCGACTTATGAAGCATTACCTTATATGAAGAAAGCCTATGAAAATATGAACTTACAATCTTTAGCCGCTCAAACTGAACAGGTCATTGAAGCAAATAGAGATCGTAAATTTGCTGAAGTGAATAAACCTGAAGAGTCTGAGGCGCTTATCGTTCCGCATAAGTAATTTAAGATAAGATGTTCTACCAAACATATGGGAGACAAAGTTGAGCCGCTTTCAGAGCACAATGTAAGCGGCTCTTATTTTTTATAGACTTATAGAATATTATTGAATTGCCCGTCATAGCCACAATGATTTTCCGATTATTCCATTGATTGTAAATAGGAAATTTTACATGTCATCCGTTGCTTTAAGTTATGCTATAAATTTGCTTGCCCGCAGGGAATATAGCGAGTTTGAACTTCGCCACAAAATGCAAGATAAAAATTTTAGTGAAGAAGACATTACCGCGGTTATTGATCATTGCCAAAGGAAAAATTGGCAAAATGATAAACGTTTTGCTGAAAATTATCTTTATTCTCGAGCCCGGCGGGGTTATGGCTCAAATCGAATTAGGCAGGAATTACATCACTTAAAAGGCATTTCTACGGATATTATTAATGAAGTTCTGCTAAATACGGAAATTGATTGGTGCGAAATTGCAAAATCGGTTTTACAGAAAAAATTCCCTGCTTACGCTGACGATCAAGCATTGGATATAAAAACAAAACATAAAATCCGTCAATATATGCTTTCTCACGGGTTTAACAGCGAAGAATTTTCTGAGATGATTAAATTTTAAGTTAACTGCAGTCTCATCATTTCACCGGTTATACGACTTCTTGTTACTTCAAATCAAGTGTACCTCCTCCCTCCACCAAATTTTACTGAATAAAATTATTTGAACATCGTCACATTTCTACACTTTTCCTATTGCAAGTTTTTAACCTTTAATTAACATTCGGAGTTGTTCATTTCATTGACTAATGCGGAGGCGTTATGGACGACATATCAAAAAAAATAAATTACAGAAGCGGGATAATTTTTATTCTTGCCATGATTCTGTTTTTTGCTTTATTAAAATTCTTACCTTTTGCTCCGAAAGCAAACGCCGGTTTAGCATTATTGGCCTTTATCGCTATACTTTGGTTAACCGAAGCGCTACATGTCACCGTTACGGCCTTGCTTATTCCGCTTGTATCTATCGGCCTTGGGCTGGTCACGACCAAACAAGCGCTTGCGGCATTTGCCGATCCGACCATTTTTCTTTTCTTCGGCGGCTTCGCTTTAGCCACTGCCTTGCATATTCAAAAATTAGATAAAATGATTGCAAATAAAATTATGGCTTTTGCAAGAGGTCATTTATTTATTGCGATTATTTATTTATTTTTAATTACGGCATTTCTTTCCATGTGGATGAGTAACACCGCCACTGCCGCCATGATGCTACCGCTCGCCATGGGAATTTTAAGCCAAATGGATCGGGAAAAAGAGCACAATACGTATGTTTTCGTTTTACTAGGAATCGCTTACAGTGCCAGTATCGGCGGTATGGGAACATTGGTGGGCAGTCCGCCGAACGCCATTGTCGCCTCAAACTTGCACCTCACTTTCTCGGAGTGGCTGTGGTATGGTTTACCAACCATGATTGTTCTGATGCCATTAATGATCGGAACGCTTTATATCATGCTCAAACCTAAGCTCAATACCACATTTGCTCAATCCTTCGATAAGATTGAACTTGATGGGAAACGGATACTCACCCTGTTCATTTTTGCAATGATTGCCTTTTGTTGGATTTTTAGTAGTAAAATCAACCCGATAATTTCAAATTTCCTCGGATTGGAAAAAAACATCGCCAGTTTCGACAGCGTTGTTGCCTTATTAGTGGCGGTCATCATATGCGTCGCACGCATTGCCAGCTGGAAACAAATTCAGGAAAGTACGGAATGGGGCGTGTTAATGCTCTTTGGCGGCGGTTTAACGTTAAGCACCGTCCTTAAAGATTCCGGTGCAAGCCAAATTTTAGCCGACGGCATCGTTTTTCTTGTTCATGGACAGCATTTTTATCTCATCGGCTTACTTGTCGCCACTTTTATTATTTTCCTCACTGAGGTGACATCTAACACCGCGGCGGCCGCGCTGCTCGTGCCGATTTTTATTTCTATCGCTCAGTCTTTAGGCATGCCGGAAGTCGGATTAGCGTTAATTATCGGCTTGGGCGCGTCTTGTGCCTTTATGCTGCCGGTAGCTACACCGCCAAATGCCATTGTTTTCGGCTCCGGACAAATTAAACAAAGTGAAATGGTACGAGTCGGCTTCGTGTTAAATATCGTTTGTATTTTTGTTATCGCCACTATCGGTTATTTTTTCTGGCTTAACTAATCAAACAATCAGTGCAGCAAAGGCGCCGAACTCACTCGCCGGCGCCTTTTTTTATTCTTTATGATATTAAAATGTAACACGTCCTTGTTTAAATAGTGCGCCTAAGTGCGGTCAAAAAATCGAGAATTTTACATGCGACGCTTATCACATAAATAAGAAAGAATAAATGACACGATGATTTATGATGCTAATGATCATCGAACAAGTTATGCCAAAACGTCCGAATAAAATCCCGCTCCTTAGCAAATTCACTTTCCGCGACCACTGCCGGTTTCCCCAGTAAATTTAAGTGATGAATTTTATTACGTAATCGGACATAACATTGTTTTAATCGCTCACAATCGGAGGTTGCGATAATATGATTTTCCGCCATACTATCGAAAATACGTACATTATCCGACCATTGCGTTAATGCCGGATTTTGCGGCGCATGAGCCAACATTAAATATTGAGCAATAAATTCAATATCCGTAATTCCGCCGCGATCGATTTTGATATTAAATGTACCGTCCGTTGAGTGAGACAAATGTTCATACATTTTTTCGCGCATTGCCGCCACCTCCGACTTTAATTTTTTAATCTCTCTTGGGGCAGAAAGCACGTTACGCCGAATGGCATTAAATTGTGTTTGCAACGCTTTTTCACCCAATATAGCCCGACTCCGAACCAGCGCTTGTTTTTCCCACGTCCAGGCTTCTTTCAATTGATACTCTTCAAAGGTTTTGAGCGAACAACCGAGCAAACCGGCATCTCCGGAAGGTCGCAGCCGCATATCAATCTCATATAATACGCCGGCACTGGTATTCATACTAAAAATACTGACTATTTTTTGCACCAACCGCAAATAAAATTGATGATTATCAATCACTTTTTTACCGCCGCAAGTTTGCCCTTCTTCGGTTTGATACAAAAAAACCAAATCTAAATCGGATTTATAGCCGAGCTCAATGCCGCCCAGCTTACCGTATCCCACAACTAAAAAACCTTTCTCGGTTTTATTGAAAAGCCCTTCAGGAACGCCAAAACGCTGCGTCACCTGCTGCCAACTGAAATTCACCACCGCGTCGATAATCGCCTCGGCTAAATAGGTTAAATGGTCGCTTACTTTCATCACGGGCAATACGCCTAAAATATCTGCGGCTGCAACGCGTAGCAAAATAGATTGTTTGAATTGTCGCAAACCGTCAATAAATTGCTCTTCATCATCCTGCGGTAAGCGTAACAAATATTCTTTCAGTTCGGCCGGGTATTGAGTAAAAGGTAACGGATGACGCAACGCTTCCGTATTTAATAATTCATCAAGCAGAATCGGATGTTTTGCAACTTGTTCAGCAATCATCTGCGATTGATCACAAAGTTCAAATAACTGCGCGACGACCTGGGGATTTTCTAAAAGTAATTCTAAATAAGTGGTTCGACTGGCAATTTTATCAAGAATATTTAATATTCTCGGTAATAAAGTGCGGTAGTTTTTTTGTGCAAAAAGCAAATTCAGCACCATCGGCATTAATCGCCCCAAAACCTCTCGCCCGCGCACGCCAATGGCTCGCCGGGTCAGCCCGGTCTTAAATTGGCTTAGCTTTTCTAAAATCGGCGAAATCACCGCATGATCAACCCGGCTTTCGATAAGCATTTGTTCAATGTCGTCCGAACTGCTATCAAGAAAATCTAGCCATCGTTCATTTTCCGCTTTTTCTTCGCCGATTAATACATCAAAAACCGACCGCACATTTTGTCGATGTATTTGTAAAATTTGGTAAAAGTCAGCCCAATGACGAATTGAATAATCTTTTTGGACAATTTGCCGTTGCGCATCCCAACAAGTGAAATGCTGCGCTGCAACCATTAATCGTAAGCGATCATTATCCGAATCCGGAAGCAATTGGGTTTGTTGATCATCAATTGCCTGCAAAACATTCTCTACTCGGCGCAGGAAAATATAGGCGTCACGTAATTGTTGATATTGTCTGTCATCAATGAGTTCCAAATCATGGATTTCAGGCAAAAGGTTAAGCAATTCATGCTGTTGTAAGCGAATTTCACGCCCGCCACGAATCAGCTGAAAGACCTGTACGATAAATTCAATTTCACGAATCCCCCCGGCACCCAGCTTAATATTATCCTGCAACCCGCGACGCCGCACTTCTCGTTCAATCTTACCTTTCATATCGCGTAAAGCCTGAATCACACTAAAATCAATATAACGGCGATAAACGAAAGGACGCAGCAAGCGTTGCAATAGGCTAACATTCGGATCATGCGGATCCGCGCCTAAAACCCGCCCTTTAATCATGGCATAGCGTTCCCAATCCCGCCCCTGATCTTGATAATATTGCTCCATCGCGGAAAAACTAAGCGCCAGCGCACCGTTTTCCCCAAAAGGACGCAATCTCATATCTGTACGATATACAAAGCCGTCTGCCGTGTATTGATCCAAGGCATTAATCAAGCGTTGCCCTAATCGGGTAAAAAATTTCCCATTATCGACCGCTCTTCTTGCGCCGACGGTTTCTCCTTGGGCAGGATAAGTGAAAATTAAGTCGATATCGGAAGAAAAATTTAATTCAAAACCGCCTAACTTTCCCATACCCAAAATATAAAGTAATTGAGGTGTACCGTTTTCATCCGTCGGCGTTCCCATTTCCGCACAAGCCTGCGTATAAAGCCAATCCCGCGCGCCGATGATCAGGCTCTCCGCCAATTGCGATAAACAAACAAAAATTTCTTCCACCGTCGCAAAATTCAGACTCTGGCAAAAACTTAATCTTGCCATTTCTTCATTACGAAAATCCCGCAAGGCCTTATAAAGCTGATTTTCATCCTGAAGTTGAGATAAAAACGTATTTAAGCGGGCGGCATAGTCCCGACAGTCATCAAAAGACGGCGACATTCGCCACCATTGAGCTAATAAGTGCGGTCGTTTTTGCAGAACTTTTAACACAAAATCCGACATTTCCACGGCATAATTCAAGCGTCCTAGAGGCGTATTTAAATCGGCATACTCCCGCTCAATTCGATTAAACCATTGCGCGCGCGAAATATCAGGAAAATGCGCGAGATAAACGTCAGCGAGTCGATGTAATTTTTCCGTGGAAAGAGGAAGTGAAACTGCCATGAGCTATCCTTTTAAATAATGATTAACCGTACTGAATATCGCCTCTTCCGCCTGTTGCGGCTGTAAACTATCCAGCCATTGAAGCGGTGTTTTCCAGCCGCGCAGCCAGGTTATCTGTCGTTTTGCTAATTGACGGGTGGCACAAATGCCGCGAAAAATCATTTCATCGCGGTCATAATCGCCGCGTAAATATTCCCACATTTGACGATACCCTACACAGCGGATGGAAGGCAAATCAGGATGCAAATCCGGCCGTCGATAAAGCCGCTCCACTTCGGCTTGAAAGCCCGCTTCAATCATTTGATGAAAACGCTGCGCAATGCGTTGGTGCAGGATTTGCCGTTCTTGCGGCGCAATAGCAAATTGCAGAAAATGATAAGGCAACGCCTCGCCCTTTTGTTCCGTCAGCTCGGTTAAGGATTTGCCCGTTAAATAATAAACTTCCAACGCGCGGTTAATACGTTGCGAATCATTCGGATTAATCCGCTGTGCCGCAATCGGATCAATTTCCCGTAGTCTTTCGTGCAAAGCGTCCCAGCCAAATTTTGTCGCTTTTTCCTCAATTTCGGCGCGTAGGGCGTCATCCGCCGATGGCAAAGGCGAAAGCCCTTCTATCAGGGCTTTGTAATACAGCATGGTTCCCCCCACTAACAACGGAATTTTACCCTGCGCCGTAATTTCCGCCATTTCGTGCCGTACATCTTCACGAAAATTCATCGCAGAATAACTTTCCGCCGGATCCAAAATATCAATCAGTCGATGGGGAGCTTGTGTCAATTCTTGTTTTGACGGTTTTGCCGTACCAATATCCATGCCTCGATAAATCAGCGCAGAATCAACACTAATCACTTCCACAGGAAGCCGTCGACGAAGCCGAATGGCGAGATCGGTTTTACCCGACGCAGTCGGGCCCATTAAGAAAATCGCAATATTCTGAGACATAATCATTCCGATAAAAGATTACAATTCCGCTAAAAAAGGCGCCCAATCAATCGGTTTAAGCAAGTTATTGAAGGCCTCCCGACCGGCGTGATCCAGCTGTCGTTCCGTTTCGTTCAATAAATTTATGGCATCAGCCAAAACGGACATGTTTTTCAATTCCAAGCGGGCGCAAAGTGCGGTCAAAAATTCAGTGAAATCCGTATACGTTTGCGCTTGCTCGAACAGACTGATGAGGCATTGTTGTAAGTTTTGCGAACGCAGTAAACTCGGCACTTTAGTTAACGTTAAACGCTGTCCGGCGCTATTTTCGGTAAAATCAAAGCCGACTTGTCGGAAAAAACTTTTTTGTTGCTGCCATTGTTGAAACTGAACATGATTTAAGCGAAAAACAAGCGGTATTAGCAAAGGCTGTGTGGCAATTTGTGGCTGTTGCAGCGAAAACCGCCAATGGAGGTGTTGTAATTTTGCCAGCGAGAGCAAATAAAATTGTGTTTGTTTTTGGAGCAAGAGCGCTTGATTTTCCACCAAAGCCAACACGCGCAAATGCCCTGGCTCACCAACCGCAAAGGGACTGTGTGTCTCTTGCGCCGAATGATCGACGATCGGTGCATGATAAGCCTGCCGCGCCTTCTGAAGAAAGTCGGTGTACGGCTTGAGCGGTGAATGTTGAGGCGCGGTCATCGCCGAAAAGTGCGGTCGATTTTCGGAAAGTTTTGTTGCTTCCGTAGGAAAAGCGGAAATCCTCTCAGAGGAAGCAAAAATATTACGACCGGCAGCGGCACGGTTCGGCTTCGTTTGCACAATTTGTAGGGTGTTTTGCGGTGTTTTCATTGCCGATGTCAATGTCTGTGCCGAGTAGTGAGGCATCGGTTCATTCAAGCGGTCGGATAATAAATCGGGCGAACCGGCTGGACTTTCGTCGGCCAGCGCATTCATCACGCCCTGACAAATAAAATCGTGAATTAACCGTTGTTGATGAAAACGAACTTCGTGTTTGGTTGGGTGAACATTAACATCCACTTCCTGAGGCGGCAAATCAAGAAATAACACAAAAGCGGGATATTGTTCGGCGTTTAAATAAGGCGCATAGGCTTGACGAATGGCATGAACGACGACCTTATCGCGTACCATTCGACCGTTAATATAACAATAAGCCAAATCGTTTTGAGAACGATAATAATCGGGCGTTGCAACCCAGCCGGAAAGATGTAGGTCATCGTGCAGCCAATCAATGCGCAGTGCGTGTTGAACAAAGACATCACCGCAGATTGCAGCGACGCGTTTTAACTGCTGCGGCAGTGCTTGTGCGGCGCGATACTGACGTACGATTTTTCCATTGTGGGTGAGCGTGAAAGCGATATTAAATTTCGCTAATGCAATACGGCGTATGACTTCATCAATATGCGCAAATTCCGTTTTATCGGAACGTAGAAATTTACGTCGTGCCGGCGTATTAAAAAACAGATTGGCGACCTCGACAGTGGTTCCGACGGGGTGGGAAGCCGGTTTTAGCACGGCTTCCATCTCCCGCCCCTGCGCATAAACCTGCCAAGCTTCATTTTGCTCCGCCGTACGTGAAGTTAAGGTTAAACGCGACACCGAGCTCATGCTGGCCAGCGCTTCTCCGCGAAATCCTAAACTGAGAATGGCTTCCAAATCCTCTAAATCGGCGATTTTACTGGTCGCATGACGTGCAAGCGCAAGGCAAAGTTCATTTTTCGGAATCCCGCAGCCATTATCACGCACTCGAATGAGCGTAGCGCCGCCCGTTTCAATATCAATTTGAATTTTATCGGCACCGGCGTCAAGACTGTTTTCCACCAATTCTTTCACCACCGATGCGGGGCGTTCAACCACTTCGCCGGCGGCAATTTGATTGGCGAGTTGAGGAGAGAGAATTTTAATTGTCATAACGCAATCACTTATTTTCTTTTACCTTTTTCTTCCCGTTTGCTGCCGTTTTTTTCGTCTCTTGTTTATCCGATTTATCCTTATTTTTGATTGAAGGCGCGGCTTTTTTTGTTACGGACGTTGACGGAATCATAGACTTCGACTGATTGACGCGATTTTTCCCGTTATCCGGAATTTTTAGCGTTTCGCCCACCCAAAGTGTACTGCGTTTCAGGTTATTTAAACCAATCAGATCGCTCACCCCAACCTGATATTGATTGGCTAAACTCCCCAGACTTTCGCCCGCTTTGACCTGATGACGAATCCCGCTGTCTTTAATATCGCGATATGGCGCTGTTGAAGTGTGGTCATTTTTCGCCGCGTTTCCATCGGTGGTTTTCACCCTTCCGTTATTCCCCGCAGGAATTCTGATAATTTCACCGATTCGCAATGAGTCACGCTGAAGTTTATTTAATCTCTGAATTTCACTCACACTGACGCCGTACTTTCTGGCCAAACCGTTTAACCCTTCGCCGGATTTGACTTCATGTCGAATTCCGCTGTCGCTTACTTGAGCGGCGGCACTTAAAGTGCGGTCGTTTTTTCGATTATTTTTCGCCGTAGAGGCATTTTCGGTCGTCTCTGCGCCCGGTATCGCTATTTTATCTTTCAAGTTACTGTTTCGATAAGCAATTAGCCCTTCATAAATCATACGCGCAATGCGGCGACGATACTCGGGCGTATTCAACTTCGCTTCCTCTTCGCGATTGGATAAGTAGCCGGTTTCCACCAACACGGAAGGAATATCGGGAGAACGCAAGACCCCCAAACTGGCATGCTGCGGTGTGCTTCGACTTAATGCCGTCACCTTAGCGAAGCGAACTAAAATATGCTTGCCTATTTCGTAGCCGGTGCGCTGACTGTGGCCGAACTGAAGATCAAGGACGGTTTGATCGAGATACTTATCATTATGCGTCGCCAACACTTTTCCCGCGCCGCCCAATAATTCGGAGCGTTTTTCATCATCTTCCAGCCATTGCCCCATTTCGTCATTGGCTCGGCGATTTGATAAAACCCACACCGATGCCCCCCGTAATTCAGGGGATAAAGAGGAATCCGCATGAATCGAAATTAAATAATTTGCCTTGTATTTACGAGCGATTTCAGAACGTTCGGGCACCGAAATATAGTAATCGCCCTGCCGAGTCAGTACGCCGCGAAAGTTAGGGTCCTTGTCCAATAACGCTTTTAATTCACGGGCAATGGCAAGCGTCACATTTTTTTCATAAATATGTAAATTACCCCCAATCGCTCCCGGATCTTTGCCACCGTGACCGGGGTCAATTGCAATCGTCCAGACGGCAGAAGATGCCGACACAGAAAAAGAAGCGAGAAAACAAAATAATAATACGAAAGATCTTATAGTCATGTTAAATCAGATAATATTTCTACCAGTTGTATGGCCTGTCGATTCTGCGGGAATAGGGTAATTTGTCTTGATTCTTCCGCATAATTAATAGTAATCAGCAAATCGGCTTCCGGTAATATACCTTCGCCTTTTTCCGCCCATTCGATTAAACATAATGTGCGGTCGGAGAAATAATCTCGAATGCCCATGAATTCAAGTTCTTCCGGATCACTTAAACGATATAAATCAAAATGATATACCGTTATTTCGGGGAAATGATATTCTTCTACCAATGTATAAGTCGGGCTTTTTACCTTACCTTGATAGCCCAATGCTTGCACAATTCCACGACTTAATGTAGTTTTTCCGGCGCCTAATTGCCCCTTTAAATAAAAAACGAGCCGGCTTCGATAATCCAGTCGTCTCACTGCGTTCACCAGTTTTTGTCCAAAATTTAGCATCGCCGTTTCATCAGCAATATATTGTGTAAACATCGTCATTTTGAATTGAAATTACGTAATTGCCGCGATTCTATCGTATTTTTAGCGACTTATATAGCCGTAGAGACGTAAAAATAAATTTGGAGCGGGAAACGAGGCTCGAACTCGCGACCCCGACCTTGGCAAGGTCGT
>CAURMH010000038.1:0-16100 GCA_963525745.1 uncultured Pasteurellaceae bacterium
TCATTTGCCGCATTCATCGCCGTGGTGGCATATTGCCCGGCGGCAAAAGCCTCTATCGCGAGTTTTAAATTCGGGTAGCGGTTAAAATCCGGCTCAATAAATGTCAGCTCTTTGATTTTAAAGAAATCCAAAGGTTTGACGCCGGCAAGCGTGCGATTCGGATAAGCCATAGTTTCGGCAATCGGCGTGCGCATATCCGGGTTGCCCATTTGCGCGATAACGCTGCCGTCGACATAACGCACCATAGAATGAATAATGGATTGCGGGTGAATGATCACTTCCATTTCATCAGCCGCCGCATTAAACAGCCAACGGGCTTCAATGTATTCCAGCCCTTTGTTCATCATCGTGGCGGAATCTACCGAAATTTTCTTACCCATAGACCAATTCGGATGCGCTACGGCTTGTTCCGGCGTAATCGTATCAAATTCGTCAAGCGGCGTGTAACGAAAAGGCCCGCCTGAACCGGTCAGCACGATTTTACTGATGCCGAGTTCTTGTAACGGACAAAACCCGATTTTTTGTTGCGCCTGCGGTGGCAAAGATTGGAAAATTGCATTATGTTCGCTATCCACCGGCAATAATTGCGCGCCGTGCCGTTTCACTGCGTCAATAAAAATTTGACCGCAAGTTACCAGCGCTTCTTTATTTGCTAATAAAACACGCTTGCCGGCTTTCACGGCGGATAAGGTCGGAAGCAATCCTGCCGCGCCTACAATAGCCGCCATCACTTGATCGGCTTCAGGATGCGCGGCTAATTCACAAATGGCTTGCTCTCCGCTTAATACTTCCGTTGGGCAGCCGAGTGCGGTGAGTTTTTCGCGTAATTTTTTCGCCGCCGTTTCGTCATTCAGTGCGGCAAAGTGCGGTCGAAATTTTATGCATTTTTCCAACATGGCGTCCGTATTTTTTCCGCCGACCAGCGCAAACGCCCGATACTTATCAGGATTGTGTTCGATGACGGACAATGTACTTTGCCCGATTGAGCCGGTTGCCCCTAAAATCACAATATTTTGTTTTTGCATAAAATCTTGACCGCACTATTGTAAATAGGAAAATAGAACAAGGGCAGACGCTAGGGTCTATTAATTGACCTAGGATCTGCCCTGATAATCGGTTCTGAAAATTAAAAATCCATCAATTCTTTTTCTTTATCCGCCAAAATTTCATCGACTTTTTTGATGTATTGGTCGGTTAATTTTTGAATAATATCTTCTGCCTTGTGTTGATCGTTTTCGCTGATTTCTTTGTCTTTTAACAACGCTTTAATTTTATCGTTTGCATCGCGGCGCACATTACGAATCGCCACTTTGCCCTGTTCGCCTTCACCTTTTACGATTTTAATTAAATCACGGCGACGTTCTTCCGTTAACGGCGGCAGCGGAACACGAATGGTTGTGCCGGCGGAAGATGGATTTAAACCTAAGTCAGAGGTTAAAATTGCTTTTTCCACCGCTTGAATCAAGGAGCGATCGAACACAGTTACCGCCAATGTACGCGCATCTTCGGCAACTACGTTGGCTAACTGACGAAGCGGCGTCGCCGAACCGTAATAGTCCACTTGAATCGCATCCAGCAAACTTGGCTGGGCACGGCCGGTACGAATTTTAGCGATATGTCCTTTTAATGCTTCAAGGCTTTTTTCCATACGCTGTTCGGCATCTTGTCGAATTTCATTAATCATTACGCTGTCCTTTCTATTATCTGGCTAAAAATAAAACGCGAACGATTCTACTGGATTTTTAGCGATTTTTGAATTGTTTTATCAGGCCATATGAACAAAAAACGACAGAACTCTGCCGCTTTTCTTTGTGTTATTCGATTAACAAATAGTGGTGCCCTCTTCCGCGCCTAACACTACATTACGCAATGCGCCGAGACGTCCCATATTGAAAACGCGAATCGGCATGCCATGATCGCGAGCGAGGGTAAATGCGGCTAAATCCATTACTTGTAATTCTTTATCAATCACTTCCTCATAACTTAATTTTTTATAAAGTTTCGCTTGCGCATTTTTTGCCGGATCGCAATCATAAACCCCATCAACTTTTGTTGCTTTCAGCACAACATCCGCTTCGATTTCAATGCCGCGCAAACAAGCGGCGGAATCGGTCGTAAAAAATGGACTGCCGGTACCGGCGGAAAAAATCACTACGCGCTTTTCACGCAACATTTTAATCGCCTCTGACCAATTGTAAGTATCGCAAATGCCGTTTAATTGAAAGGCCGACATTAATTTCGCATTAACATCTGCACGGAAAAGCGAATCACGCATTGCCAGGCCGTTCATCACGGTAGCAAGCATGCCCATGTGGTCACCCACGACGCGATTCATGCCCGCTTTGGCCAATTTGGCACCACGAAATAAATTACCGCCACCCAGCACGACACCAACCTCTACGCCCATGCCGACGAGTTCTTTAATCTCTAACGCCATTCGATCAAGAATAGAGGGATCAATACCAAATCCTTCCTCGCCTTGTAACGCTTCTCCGCTTAATTTTAATAAAATACGTTTGTAAATCGGTTGCCCCATTGCTTTTTCCTTGTTATGGCTATAAAAAATGCGTTTATTCTAACAAAATCGCTAAAAAGTTAAAAATGGAAATTATTAAATAAAATGCGATAAAATAAACCTTTAATTCCCCGACAAACAAGATTATGAACACATCAAAATTTATCCGAATTTCGACCGCACTCTTTTCTACTTTTTGTGCCGTTTTGGCCGGTTATTTCATTTTACGCGGCTCGGGCATGTTTCCTTCACCGTCATACAGCCTTATTGCGTTAAGTACTATTTTTATTATTTTGCTCAGCTGCAGTAAAAAATCCTTTTATTTCATTCTGCTTCCCTTCGTCTGCCTGCATGCGTTTTATACGCCGATCGGATTGAATTTCGGCGCGCCGAGTTACCAATACATTGCTTCGGTCTTTGCTACGGATCTGCTTGAAACAAAAGAGTTTTTGTTACAAATTCCGCTCACAAGCTATTTCATTGCCTGCTTAATTCCGGTTTTGACGTATTTACATTATAAAAGTGCGGTCAAATTTAACGTTAAATTTTATCGAAATAAGGCCTTTATCGTGCTATCGGCGCTATTCATCGGTTACCACTCGCCTATCTCCGCGCCGTTAAGGGAAACAATCGATTCCGTTGTAAAAGTAACGGAAGAATGGCGTAAACTGAAAACCATGTCGCAAGCCAGCCGTTGGGGAAAATCCGAATTAGTCAATTCTTACTACCAGGATTATGTCATCATTTTAGGTGAAAGCGCTCGTCGAGATTACATGAACGCTTATGGTTATCCCGTGGATAACACGCCGTTTATGTCACACGCGAAAGGCACGCTGATTGATGGAATGACTTCAGCGGGTTCAAATACCGTCGCCTCATTGCGTCTTATGTTGACGTTGCCTGATAAGGAAAAATGGGAGCCAAATTATGATTTGAGCCTTGTCGATTTAGTCAAATCGGCGGGGATTAAAACCTATTGGCTATCCAATCAAGGTTTTTTAGGCGAGTATGATACACCGGTCGCCTCACTTGCGGCAAAATCCGATGAAACCATTTTCTTAAAAAAAGGCGGCAGCTTTAACTCGACTAATTACAGTGATTTTGAGTTGCTTGCGAAATTCGCTCAGGTATTGGAAGATAAAACGCAAGGGAAGCGTTTTATTATTTTGCATCTTTACGGTTCTCACCCGCTTGCCTGTGATCGGGTGGAAGACTATCCTAAAATCTTCAACGAAGCCGATATTGATAAAAAATACAGTTATTTGAATTGCTACATTACGTCGATCAAAAAAACCGATGATTTTATTAAGAGAGTCTATGAAATTTTGCAACAAAACAAACAAAAAACCGACCGCACTTTCTCGTTAATTTATCTGTCGGATCACGGTTTATGTCATCAGCAAGATGATCGCCACGGTGTTATTTTGTTTAATCAAAACTGCCACAGCCGGCGGCATCATGCGATTCCGCTGTTTAAAATATCTTCCGATGATACCGAGCGAAAAACGTATAACACCTTTAAATCGGGCTTAAATTTTCTGGAAGGTATCGCCGCTTGGATCGGCATCAAAAATCCGAAACTGGGCGATGAAAACTTGTTTTCTGATCAAGCTGATAATAGCGACTACGGCTTAAAAAGACGAATTGAGGAAAAATATCGAAAAGACGACGATCCGGCCATTGATATTCGCCCCGAAAAATAATTCGTTTTAGACAGGGAAAATAACAATATCGATTACCGCCTATCCACGTAAAAACTCAGCCAAAATATTGGCGGTGAATTCCTTACGCAGATAGAAGCCGAGAGGAAGCGTTTCAATGATTTCGCCGTTGTACCCGACACCTTTGGTCATTGCCCGGCTATTCGCTCCTTTCGGACGTAGCTGAAGCACCTGACCAACACGGGCGGTAATTTGACGTACGTGTCCTAAGGCAATATATTCCATGAGTTCTTCCCAATCTTGACGTAGTTGTCGCTCTTCATCGAAGGAGGGACGCCATAAAATGGGCTGTCCGATGCGCCGCTTGTTTAAAGGAATCGCGCGTTCCCCTTCAACGGGCAACCATAACACGTTGGAAAGCTTATAACGTACATGAGAATTTTCCCAATTAACGCCAAGCGTTTGACTTAATGGGGCGAGGCTGACAAATGTCGTTTCAAGAGGGTAACCCCGCGCATTCACGGGCAGGGTTTTCAGTTCTATACCCAAATGGGCGAAATCCCGTTCTGCCTTACTGCCGGCCGACGCCCCCAGCGCCGTTTCCACTAGCATACCAACCCAGCCTTTATCACGTTTTAAATCAATCGGAACCGCCACATTTAATTCCGCCGCCAATTCGCCTAATGTTAAGCCGGCGATGCTTTGCGCTTTGGCGAGCAGTGCCGCTTCATCAATGGGGGGCATGCCGTCAACAAATTTCATACGCGATATTTTTTTAATAATTTAGGTTTCACGAATTCAACGCCTTTATCAACGAAATCCGCTTTTTCTAAATGAAGTAAATAACGTTTTGCGTCCAATCCGCCGCCAAATCCCGTCAATGCACGATCCGCGCCTAAAACCCGATGACAGGGGATAATAATACTGATCGGATTTCGCCCGACCGCGCCGCCGACCGCCCTCACCGCTTTAGGACGATGAATCGACCGCGCCAAACGACCGTATGTGGACGTTTCGCCATATTGAATTTTTAACAATTCATGCCAAACGGTCTGTTGAAATTCCGTTCCGGTAGGGGCCAGCGGGATTTGAGCAAAAGTATCGGATTCGCCCCGAAAATAACGTGTTAAGGCCTCTTTGACTCTAACAAATAAAGCCAATTGATCATGTTGAATCCAGTTAGGATTCGGCGCCGCTTGCTCCAATTCACAATCAAGATTCGTTAAAGCATCGCCATCGGACAGCATTAATAATTGCCCGATCGGCGATGAATAATAGGAATAATAAAGTGCGGTCATTTTTCTCGTCGTTTCCTTCATTTATGGTTTTTAACAATAAAAAAAGCGTACCGAAGTACGCTTTTTATTATGCGTGATTTTGTTTCAATTAAAAACGGTAATTTAGATTTAAACCGTAAAGATTCGCGCTCGCTTTTGATTTATAGTCCGCTTCAACCGTTAATAATCCGCCGACATTTTGCGTTTCTTTAAAACGGAATTTCTTACCGCGCAAGTGAGCGTAACCAAAATCAACCGATAAATTCGGCGTGACATGATAAGTCGCCCCGGCGCTGTACCAAATACGATCCGTATCCGGAATTGAGGCGCTGGCATGCGGCGTGGTCGCTGCTGATTCATCATAAGCCACGCCGGCGCGTAAGGTTAATTTATTGTCCACATGATACGTCGTCCCTAATGCGACGCGTGAATTGTTGCGATATTGCTCTTCTTTGTGGAAGGCAAGGCGCCCATCGGTATAAGTCGCATGCAATTCTTTAAAACGACTCCATATAGTGTATTTATAACTATAATGGAAAGCGAATTTATCGGTGAGTTGATGGAATCCGGAAAATTCCCAATAATCCGGTAAATGAAGGGTTAAACCGCCTTCACCGGTATGAAAATTTAAACCGTTTGCCGTACGTTGCACGCTCAATGCGCTACGATCTTTAAAATCAATATCAATTTTTGAATGATAGGCCAAACCGATACGATGACGTTCGTTAAATTGATAGGAGACCCCGGCATTCCAGCCAAAAGCCCAGGCCGCTTTATCTTGTAAATGGGTCAATTTCGTGTCTTTTTCCACCATGGTATCCAATGCGCGCAAAAGTGGCGGAGCAGATGATCCGTAAGCTCTTACGGCATTGCCTAAGGCCGTATCAATAATTCCTGCACGACGTTCAACTTCCGCTTTAGCATAAATAGCATTCAATCCCACACCGGCACTCAATCCTTCCGTGACACGATAAGCTCCGCTTAAATTTAAATTTAATGCGGTTAAATCGGTTTTTCCGCCGAAAACGCCCGCTTCATAATCATTGTGATATTCGCTGCGCAGGCCGAAATTGACATTCATGCCGCCACCCACGGCAAAATGATCGTCAATCGGGGTAACAAAATACATATTCGGCAATAACGAGCCGGGAACCACACTCTTTTTATCGGCGGAAGTGACGGCTAATCGATTTCCTCGCAAAGAGGCCGTTACCTCACCGTCTAAATGCACACGAGAGGCGACATAGACGCCGCCGGCAGAAAATTGTTTCTCTTTAAATTGTGTCATTAACGCCGGGTTTGTCGCTACAACGGCGGCATTATCCACCATCGCGGCTTCCCCGGCATAAGCGCGGCCTAAGCCCGAACTTGATACTTCGGTTAATTGGAATGCCGCAGCGCTTGCCTCCGAACCGACGAAGACGGCCGCGAGCGCCAACATTGTGTTGGTCAATTTTTTCATTTCAGTTCCTCAACGTTAAAAAGTGTGCAGATTCTAGCGAAAGTTCAATAAATTTAAAGCATTTTTCCAAGAGATCGGAGCAGAACAAAATCCAAACACAGGGAACATTCCCCAGCCTAAAAAATTTTGTTTTTTCCGACCGCACTTTGTTAAAATCATCTCATGTTCTCCTAAACAGAAGGAATCAATGTGACACATCCCAACAGCATTATTGAACTAACCGAACAAAATTTGACGGAAGTTCTACAACTTTCGGAGCAATATCCGCTGGTTATTAATTTTTATGCGCCAAGTCATGCCGAATCGATGAATTTTCTTCAACGCTTGGAACGTATCGCTCAACAATATCAAGGCCAATTTATTTTAGCGAAAGTCAATTGTGAAAAAGAACAAATAATCGCCGCCCAGTTTCATTTACAAGCCTTGCCGACGACCTATTTGTTTAAGGAGGCACAAGCCTTAGACGCTTTTCCGGGCATATTGGAAGAAACGGAATTAATGCAACGTTTAAATCTGATTTTGCCAAAGGAAGAGGAAATAAAATTTAATCAGGCACTGGATTATTTACAAGCCGAAGATTACGAAAGCGCCTTACCGCTATTAAAATCGGCTTGGACGCTTTCCGATAAGAAAAATAGCGATATTGGATTACTTTATGCCGAAACCTACATTGCGATGAAAAAAACCGAGCCGGCCGAAGAAATTTTACAACAAATCCCGCTTCAGGATCGAGATAGCCGTTGGCAAGGATTACAAGCGCAAATCGAATTACTTATTAAAGCCGCCGACACGCCGGAAATTCAACAATTACAGGCCGATTATGCACGTCAACCTCGTGCCGACATCGCCTTAAAACTGGCTTTGCAATTGCACCAGACTAATCGTAACGAAAAGGCTTTGTCGTTACTTTTCGATATTTTACGACAAGATCTCACAGCGGAAAACGGCGAGGTAAAACAACAATTTTTATCGATTCTGGCCGCAATGGGAAATAGCGATCCGCTAACCAATCAATATCGCCGTCGCCTCTATACCTTACTTTATTAATAGGAAATATTCGCAATTTGGATGTAAGCGCTTATAATAGCCCGAACCATTCGATTGTAAGGAAAATTTTATGTCAGAAATCAAACACAGCAAACTGCTTATTTTGGGTTCCGGCCCTGCCGGCTATACGGCCGCCATTTATGCCGCCCGTGCCAATTTAAAACCGGTTTTGGTGACCGGTTTGCAACAAGGCGGTCAGTTAACCACCACCTCCGAAATCGAGAACTGGCCCGGCGACTTTGGCGAAACCACCGGTTCCGAACTGATGCAGCGTATGTTACAACATGCGGAAAAATTTGAAACAGAAATCGTGTTTGACCATATTCATCGCGTTGATTTTTCAAGCCGCCCGTTTAAACTCTATGGCGACACACAAATCTTTAGCTGTGATGCGTTGATTATTGCAACAGGCGCTTCCGCCCGTTATTTAGGTTTGCCATCGGAACAACATTATAAAGGAAAAGGCGTTTCCGCCTGCGCCACCTGTGACGGTTTTTTCTACCGTAACAAACCGGTAGCCGTCGTCGGCGGCGGTAATAGCGCTGTGGAAGAAGCCTTATATCTTGCCAACATCGCCTCAACGGTTCACCTTATCCACCGCCGCGAAACTTTTCGCAGTGAAAAAATTTTAGTCGATCGATTGTATAAAAAAGTCGAGGAAGGCAAAATCGTTTTACATACCAACCGCACGTTAGAGGAAGTGTTAGGCGATCAAATGGGCGTTACCGGCGTACGTTTAAAAGATACGCAATCGGCTCAAACGGAAGAATTACATATCGACGGATTATTTATCGCCATCGGACATTCGCCGAACACCGACATCTTTAAAGATCAGCTGGTTCTCAACAACGGCTACATTGTTGTAAAATCAGGCTTGGACGGCAATGCGACGGAAACCTCCGTCCCGGGAATTTTCGCCGCCGGCGATGTGATGGATCATAATTACCGCCAGGCGATTACTTCTGCCGGTACAGGATGTATGGCAGCTTTAGATGCCGAACGTTTTTTAGATGCGCAGAAATAATTATGCGCTTAATTTAATGGAGAGGGAAAATAACTCTCCCTTTTTTCTTTGAAAACTTTGCCAAAATCGACCGCACTTTATGGATAAACATCGTCAAAAATACTTGCAAAAGTGGCTAAAATCGCAACAGGCGCCGATAAAAAAATGGATAGGATTAAACATTCTATTGGCGACGCTATCTTCGCTAATATTAATCGGCCAAACATTCTGTTTAGCGACCTTACTTGATCAACTTATCATTCGCCAAACCGAACGCAGCACATTACTTCCTTATTTTATCGGCCTCATTATCGGATTCGGCTGCCGAGCAATTATTTTATGGTTACGCGAAAAAATCGGTTTTATGAGCGGTCGACTGCTACGTAATCATATCCGTCAAAAAATTCTTACTAGGATTCATCACGTCGGCCCTGCCGTAATCAAGCAAAAACCTGCCGGCAGCTGGGCTGCGATAATGTTGGAACAAGTAGAAAACCTACATAATTTTTACGCCCGTTTCTTGCCTCAGCAACGTCTTTCGACGATTGTGCCGATCATTATTTTAATTGCCGTTTTCCCACTAAATTGGATGGCGGGGTTGATTCTTACGATTACCGCACCGCTTGTACCGATTTTTATGATTTTAGTTGGTATGGCCGCAGCGGACAGTAGCCAGAAAAATATGAACGCCTTAGCCCGTTTAAGTGCTCAATTTTTGGATCGTTTGCGCGGTTTGGAAACCCTACGTCTTTTTGACCGCACTTCGGAGCAAACAGAACACATCGAACAAAGCACGGAAGCGTTCCGCAAAACGACTATGGACGTATTAAAACGTGCCTTTTTATCCTCTGCCGTACTAGAATTTTTTACCTCGATTTCCATTGCCTTAATGGCGGTTTATTTCGGTTTTAGTTATTTAGGACAAATCGAATTCGGTGCCTACAGTACGCCGATTAGCTTATTTGCCGGTTTTTTCTGCTTAATCCTCGCCCCTGAATTTTACCAGCCGCTACGCGATTTAGGCGCCTATTATCACGACCGTGCAGCGGCTATCGGCGCAGCCGACGCAATTGTGGATTTTTTCGAAGCCACCGATTCCGTCGAACAAATCGATGACGCAGTAAGTGCGGTCAATCATTTGACTAAAAATTTCCTTGATATTTGCGCTGAAAATTTAGTCGTTCTTTCGCCGAAAGGAACCCCATTAACCAAACCGCTGAACTTTCATTTTTCCGCGTTTCAACATGTGGCATTAGTGGGACAAAGCGGCGCCGGTAAAACCTCATTGATGAATGTGTTGTTAGGCTTTTTGCCCTATCAAGGGAGTCTGAAAATCAACGGCAATGAATTGAATAGGCTTGATTTAAAACAATGGCGCCGTCAGATTGCCTGGGTCGGACAAAATCCATTGCTCCTACAAGGCACAATAAAAGAAAATTTGCTTTTGGGTGATATTCAAGCGAATGATGACGAAATTGATGCCGCTTTGGCACAAGCGCAAGCGAAGGATTTTACCGACAAACTCGGTTTGGATTATGAAATTAAAGATGGCGGGCTGGGTATTTCCGTCGGACAGGCGCAGCGTTTGGCCATCGCACGGGCACTACTGCGAAAGGGCAAACTTCTATTACTTGACGAACCGACTGCAAGTCTTGATGCGCTATCGGAAAATTCGGTGCTTAATACGCTAAATCAGATAAGCGGGCGGCAAATGACGCTGATGATTACCCATCGAATTGAAGATTTAAGACAATGTGATGAAATTCTCGTCATGCGGGAAGGCGAAATTGTGCAGCAAGGGACATTTAACCAATTAAAAGAGCAAGGCTTTTTTGCCGAATTACTCGCTCAACGAACAGAGGATATTCAATAATGCGCGCCTTATTTCCTTTTTTACGCTTATTCTCCCACGCAAAATTTTCGCTGTGTTTAGGATTAGTGCTCATGATCTTCGGTCTGGCGTCAAGTATCGGATTATTGAACGTCTCGGGTTGGTTTTTAGCGGCAACAGCCATTGCCGGCTTCGGCACACTGTTTAATTTCTTCTATCCGTCCGCAAGCGTGCGCGGGCTTGCCATCGGACGCACGGCAGCGCGTTATTTCGAAAAACTGGTTACCCATGACGCCACCTTTCGGCTGCTGGCCAAACTGCGGGTGCAAGTATTTCGGAAAATCATCCCGCTCAGCCCCGCTGTACTCAATCGTTATCGCAACAGCGATTTACTAAATCGCTTGGTTGCAGATGTCGATACGTTGGATAGCCTTTACTTACGCCTTATCGCCCCGTTTTCCAGCGCAATCATTGTCATTGTTGCCATGACCATCGGCTTATCATTTATCCATGTTTCTTTAGCCTGGACGCTTGGTCTCTGTCTACTCGTTTTAGTGCTGGCTGTCCCAACGTTATTTTATCAACTAGGTAAAAAATTCGGCGCAAACTTAACTCAATCCCGCATGCGCTATCGTACGCAGTTTTTGGAATTTATCGAAGCGCAAGCCGAATTATTACTGTTTAATGCGGAAATCAACGCGCGACAAAGAATGGTAAAGACCGAACAAAATTGGCAACAATATCAACAAAAGGAAGCCGATTTATCCGCACTTTCTACGGCCATTTTGTTATTTTGCAACGGAGTATTGGTTTGTGCTTTGTTATGGTTCAGCGCTGAAGCCGATTTTGGCTCAGATGACTACCGCGCGGCGTTTATTGCGTTATTTGCCTTTGCCGCCTTGGCCTCTTTTGAAATTTTAATGCCGTTAGGCGCCGCGTTTTTACATATCGGCCAAGTTATTGCCTCTGCCGAACGTATTACTGAAATTACACAACAAACCCCTATTGTCATCTTTGATGGGGAAGTATCGCTTGAACATAATGAAAATCCTCTTATTCAGGCGGATCACCTCTGCTTTACCTACCCCGGCCAACAAAATGTTACTTTAACGGATTTTAATTTAGCGATTAAACGTGGCGAAAAAATCGCATTTTTGGGGAAGACCGGAAGCGGTAAATCCACATTTTTGCAACTTTTAGTCCGTAATTACGATCCTTCGAGAGGGGAATTAAAAATCGCCGGCAAACCGGTGCATGTCTATGAGGAAAGCACTTTACGTCGACAAATTTGCTTTTTGACACAACGCATTCATGTGTTCAGCGATACGCTACGCAATAATTTACAGCTTGCAAGTGCGGTCAAAATTGATGATAAAAAAATGTATGACGTCTTAAATCAAGTCGGTTTAATCGGCCTCACCGAGCAAGAAGTAGGATTGGATTTATGGCTCGGTGACGGCGGGAGACCGCTTTCCGGCGGCGAGCAGCGCCGTTTGGGCCTTGCCCGCGTATTGTTAAGTGAGGCACCGATCTTGTTGCTCGATGAACCGACTGAGGGGTTAGATCGCGAAACCGAGCGCCGAATTTTGTCATTAATTTTTGCGCATAGCCAAAATAAAACGCTTGTCATGGTAACGCATCGTTTAACCGAAATTGAGCGATTTAATCGTTTAGTGCTTATTGACGAAGGTAAATTAATCGAGCAGGGAACCTATCGGGAGTTGATGGAAAAAGAAGGTTACTTTAAGCGGTTAATCGGACGTCTATAGGTGGGCGGAAACCTTCCCAGCGACTTCTCGGCACACTGCAATTCCGACTTTGGCTGCTTTCTTCCGAACCTGACCGGGTAAACCGGACGCCGTTGCGAGAGACCGAAAAGGTTTCCATTGGCAAATCGCAAGCGCGATTAGGCTGTGCATTATGCAATAATCGTCCGACTAATGCAAACTTATTTTCTGAACATAAGAGATATACTATGTCGCAAATTTTAAATCAATTAATCACACTTTTAAATTTAGAAAAAATTGACGACGGCCTTTTTCGAGGCAACAGCCAGGATCTCGGTTTCCGTCAAGTATTCGGCGGACAAGTCGTCGCACAAGCCCTATCCGCAGCGATTCAAGTTGCTCCTAAAGATCGTCGACTGCATTCTTGTCATGCTTATTTTTTATCTCCGGGAGACAGCCAGTATCCGATTATTTACGATGTTGAAACCTTACGCGACGGGCGTAATTTTTCTGCGTTACGCGTGAAAGCGATTCAACATAACAAGCCGATTTGCCATGTTACCGCTTCATTTCAAGTGCCGGAACAGGGATTTGAACATCAAAACGCTATGCCTGAAGTCGAGCCCCCGGAGGCGTTAATTGACGAAAGCCTTATAATGCAAAAATTATCGGCTTATGTTCCCGAAGTAATACGCGATAAATTTATTGCCGAGCGCCCTTTTGAGGTTCGTACAAAATACATGAATAACCCATTTCAAGGCCAAATCTTCCCGCCGAAACAGTTTTCTTGGTTTCGAACTAACGGTACCGCCCCGATCGATTACCGCATTCAACAATGCCTACTTGCCTATTTCTCCGATTTTCATTGTATTTTGACCGCACTTCATCCGCACGGAAAAGGCTTTTTGCAGCAAGGAATGAAGGTCGCCACAATCGATCACAGCATCTGGTTCCACCGCCCGTTTGATTTAAATCATTGGCATTTGCATGCCATAGAAAGCAATAATGCTTTTGGCGGTCGCGGTTTAGCGCGCGGACAAATTTTCTCACAAGACGGCAAACTCATTGCCACAACACAGCAAGAAGGCCTTATTCGTTATAATGACTCACTATGAATACACAAAATAGTCAATTTTGGAATCGCCTCACCGAGGCGCTAGCCGCAACTGATCCCGCCTTAAAATGCCAACGGGTTAATAGTTTATACGATGAAGTCTTGCCACAAATTAACTTAGTTGAATTAGAGGATTTTCCAATTGTTGAAACCGCGCAAAATATCGCCGGCTTTCCCGCAAAACCGTTTTTGGTCGCGCCAAAAGAGGTTCCAAAGCGTGCGTTTTCCTCAGCCGAAGGCTATGCGGCAACATTACATGCGATTGCTCATATCGAATTCAACGCAATCAACCTCGGACTGGATGCTGCATGGCGTTTCGGACATTGCGCACAGGATGAATTAGGTGAAGGGATGGCATTCGTGAAAGACTGGCTTCGCGTCGCACGGGAAGAAAGCACACACTTCAGCTTAATTAATGAACACTTAAAAACCCTAGGCTACCAATACGGCGATTTTCAAGCCCATGCCGGGCTATGGGAGATGGCACAGGCTACAGCCCATGACATCTGGGAACGAATGGCATTGGTTCCGCGCGTATTGGAAGCGAGAGGATTGGACGCCACCCCCGTTATTCAGGAAAAAATAGCTCAACGTAAAGATTTCGCTGCAGTGCGCATTCTTGATATCATTTTACGTGACGAAATCGGCCATGTTTATATCGGAAATCACTGGTACCATGCTTTATCCGATAAACGGGGACTAGATGCCATGAAATGTTTTACCGAACTTTTACACAAATATCGCATCGTCATTTTTAAAGGTGCCATTAACACCGATGCTCGTATTCAAGCCGGCTTTAGCAAACAAGAGTTGGATTGGATTTACGAAGTTGAACAAACGTTAAAATCCTACCTAAAATCTTAAAAGTGCGGTCAAAAAAAGAAGCGTTTTCATATAATCTGACCCGCGCGTCCACGAATGACATTTACCCTTTTTTTCTTATCAAATAAATTTCCTTAAATAATAAGGTATTACAATAAACAATAAAAAAGGGTAAAACTACCATATTTTCTCTTCTAACCGTGAACTATAAGACCTTTTGTTTTAAAATGCCTACTTCACTGCCGAATAGGCAGCTTAGAAATGTAAAACGGAGTATCCTTCAAAGCTCTCCACCTTCACTGCCGAATAGGCAGCTTAGAAACCCTACAAAAAGTGCAGATCAGGAAATGACATCTTCACTGCCGAATAGGCAGCTTAGAAAACCCACCTCATCACCAGTCACCGGATTGATAACTTCACTGCCGAATAGGCAGCTTAGAAAGCCGATTTATCATCAAAATTTTGGACGTGTACCTTCACTGCCGAATAGGCAGCTTAGAAATCTTGTTGCACCTTGATAGTTTGGGCTTGAGCCTTCACTGCCGAATAGGCAGCTTAGAAATTTGAAAAGCTCTGCGCAGTAACACCCCAAAACTTCACTGCCGAATAGGCAGCTTAGAAAAATACCGCAAAATAATGAGTCCAAATCATCGCCTTCACTGCCGAATAGGCAGCTTAGAAAAGGATGGCGTGCAGCATTTGAAACAGAGGCGGCTTCACTGCCGAATAGGCAGCTTAGAAATCAGCCAAGGTGCGTAATGCTTCCGGTTGGAACTTCACTGCCGAATAGGCAGCTTAGAAACAGCGCGTACCGGTAAAACAATCGGTTTGATTCTTCACTGCCGAATAGGCAGCTTAGAAATATTGGAAAAGGAAAGCAAGTCACGAGCTAATCTTCACTGCCGAATAGGCAGCTTAGAAACGATGGATCGCAAATAGCGATGAACGGATGGGCTTCACTGCCGAATAGGCAGCTTAGAAAGATATCTTCGCCGGGCTTTAAGTCATCAATTACTTCACTGCCGAATAGGCAGCTTAGAAATTGGGGGATTCAAGGTGGCGACGCGGAAGATACTTCACTGCCGAATAGGCAGCTTAGAAAATTCGTATCATACGAACGGTTGCGTTTAAAACCTTCACTGCCGAATAGGCAGCTTAGAAACGTTACCCTGACTAATTGCAATACTACATCGCCTTCACTGCCGAATAGGCAGCTTAGAAATTTCCACGGGGTTTCGGGCGCGCGGTTTTCGACTTCACTGCCGAATAGGCAGCTTAGAAATTTGTCGGCCTATTCTGCTGATGTGCCTAAAACTTCACTGCCGAATAGGCAGCTTAGAAAAATATCCCCACTGCACCGATACTTTGTTGATGCTTCACTGCCGAATAGGCAGCTTAGAAATTATGGGGATTATTGTTTGACATTTATCCCCTCTTCACTGCCGAATAGGCAGCTTAGAAATTAAAAGATGATGTTATTGCCGCTTTATTGCCCTTCACTGCCGAATAGGCAGCTTAGAAATTTTTTGCTTTTTCTTCGGCTTCGTCGGTAAACTTCACTGCCGAATAGGCAGCTTAGAAAATATCAGAAAAAGGCGTAAAAGTTAAATTTCTCATGTCTGGAGAAGAGTACGCAGAGAA
>CAURMH010000039.1:0-15504 GCA_963525745.1 uncultured Pasteurellaceae bacterium
TTGTCTGTTGAGCGTAGTTTCTAGCCAAATGCGTTGAAAATCCATGCGAAAAAATGACCGCACTTTTGCATATCTTGCTCAAAGTGCGGTTTATTTTTAATGTGTTTTTACTTTTCGCTAGCATCACCAGTCAACAGTGCAATTTCCTGTTTTAGTGCATAAGGCATATGCCGTGGGCCGCGTACGGCAGTGACACCGAATTGAGCCATTTTCGCGCGTGGAATGAGATTTTTATCATATTCTTTCAAGCAACGAATTTTCATCACCCGCTTCACCCGTAAATCATCCGTGCGTTTTTGCCGATACGGAATGTTTACCTCCAACACCAAGCATTTATAGCGAATAGCCCCCGTAGGTTCAGTGACGTACATATACACAATATCATCTACCGCAATATTGTTACTCTGCTTCCAGTAAATTTCTCCGCCTTCACGCAAGTCTTTCTCCACATCGTAATATTTGGGGTTGGCCGGCACGATCCATTCTGTATAACGCACGATCCCCAGTTGCTTCTTCACTTGTCGTGTAGCGGTCAGATCAAAACTGGCATTTAATAAAAACAATATAGTGTCTTTTTCTACGGAGCCATCTAACAACACCGTCAGCCAATGATTTTTATTCATGTGATACGCCGGTAGGAAACCTGCTTGCGGCAAAAATACGCTCCGCATTTCAGGGGAACATTTCACGTTCATCACCGCCAATTTTCCTGTGCCACTCAGCCCTAATGAGGCTTTTTCCACGTTCATCAGAATGGCATACCATTTACGGTTATCCTGATGGCGTAACACGGCATAATCCGGGTAGGACTTCCAAAGATATTCGGGCTGAGTGCCGTATCGTTTCAAGACATAATCGAATACCTGTTTAGCTAAATCTTGTTTTGCCATGTTAACCTCCTGTTTATTGCAGTGGTTTTATTCTACGCTGAAAATGGGCCGATGTTCGATAAAAATGCCGATAAAGCCGCCCTGCCAAAATAGCACCGCATTGAAGCCGCTTTATCTGCCCCCCCAATGCGGTGCTATTTGGAGACTTCAATCCGGTGCTGTTTGGAGACTTCAATGCGGTGCCATTTCAGTAGTTCAATGCGCACCTGTTTTCCTTCTTTACATCATCCCACAAAAAATGGCGGATAAAATCCGCCATTCTTAAAAATCACCAATAAAACTATTTTGCTAAACATTGCGCATAGCTTTCCGCCGTCGCCTGCAAGAAATTCGCATAAGATCCCGCACCTAGCGCCACGCTATCACCAATCGGATCAAGTTTCCCGACATTCACTTTGGTGCTTTGCGCAAGAGATTCAATCACTTTCGGCGTAAATTGCGGTTCGGCGAAAAGGCAGTTTACGCGATGCTCTTCGATTTCCTCTTTAATGTGCGCAATCGTTTTCGCGCCGGGGGCGACAAGCGGGTTAATGGTGAAATAGCCGCTTTGTTTTAAGCCGTAGGCATCATTGAAATAACCGTAGGCATCATGAAAAACAAAAAAGCCTTTATCGGCAAAGGGTGCAAGTTGCGCTTTAATTTTATCGCTTTGTTCTGCCAATGTACGGTTGAAATTCGCTAAATTTTGTGCAATGAGCGCTTTTTTATCGGGGAACTGCTCGGTTAATTTATCCGCGACTTTTTGCGCCACGATTTGGCTAATTGCCGGCGAATACCACACATGCCAATTGGTGGTTAACCCTTCATCACCGTGATCATGATGATGTTCATGCTCGTGCTCGTGTTTATGTTCATGCTTATGTTCGTGCTTATGAGCATGCTCGCCTTCTTCATGAAAATGTTCGTGGTGGGCTTTCGTTAATAATGGTTCCACATCCGCCAAATCAGCAATAGTAATCACTTTTTTGCGATCGATTTGGCTCACCGGTTTATCCAAGAACGAATCAATATCTTCGCCCACCCAAAGTACCAGATCAGCCGCTTTCACTTTTTGAATATCGGACAATTTCAAGCTGTAATCATGCGGCGATGCGCCGGCCGGAACTAAAACTTGGGTGTCGGTTACACCGTCGGCGATGGAAGACGCAATAAAGCCAAGAGGCTTGACGGAAGCCAATACTTCGGCATTTGCCAACATCGGCAAAGCCAAAAGTGCAGTAGAAATTGCACTGATTTTTAATGCTGTTTTCATTTTGTATCCTAACTTTAGTTGTGAATAATTCTCAAATAGGCGTAAAAGACTACGCTTTTTTAACTAAATTGCAATGATTTTATGGAAAGATTTGATGAGACTTTTTCATTAAAAAACGAATTAAATTTCATAAAAAAGAAAATTTGCCGATCTGTTTCCAATAGAGCTGGAGAAAAATATTGCCAAAAAAACACTATTCATGGACGTATTTCAAGAATTCGTTTCTTATTGAACTTAAGATAAAAATAACTTTCAAGAGGAGAGAATTATAGGCCGCTATTTAACTTATTGATTAATGGCGGGATTTGTTCTTCCCTATTTATGTTTTCTACGAAATAGTTTATTGTTATTAGCTGAAGGCCTATGATAGGCTACACGCAGCATAAAAGACGGCATTTTAATATGGGGGATAAAAATGAATATAATGAGCCGACATTTGCATATTTTTCACAGGTTCAAACAACCTAAGTATCCTGCCTTTAGCGTCCCAAAATGCTTGATGAAAAACGTAAAAGCATTACTCTTCGGTCTCTGTTCCACCTTACTAATCGCCTGTGCTACTCCGCGCGAACCGCTTCCCGAGCCTTATGTGGCTGTCAAAGGAAAACCCTATTATTGGGAAATCAATGGAGATCATGTCTTTAACTGTTTCATCATCGGAGCTACAAAAGGGCATGGATACAAAATAAAGAACGATCCGTGTCGATTTGTGCACGACGGCAATTTCAGTGAAATCGACTTAAAAGGTGTCGGCTTTTATTTGGATGGTTCGGTTATCGTAGAATCTGCTGTCCCGCTGTTTGGTCCTTTCGGTCCGATATCTTCGTACGATAAAAGGATAACCTTCCCCATCGTTATTCACGTGGTTGAACCAAACGATCCTATGTTGCAGAAAAAATGCAGTCGGGTGGATTATAGCCAACTGGATACAGACTACGATTATCCGAAAAACGCCGTAGCTTACGATTGTAGCCCAAATCGTCGTTAACTTTTTTGGGGGCATAGAAGGAGTAAAAAATATGTATAAACCCGATTTTTCTTCTTCGACGCTGTGACAAGCCAATGTTCAAAAACAGCGTTTTGTGACCGCACTTTATGTTGAAGTGCGGTCATTTTTTTTAGATTTATGATGTTTGATAGAAATTAATGTTGAGCGGTTTTATAGATTTCCATAGCTTGCGGTAACAAACGTTGTAAGTTTTCTCTACGTGATTCGTCGCTCGGGTGAGTGGAGGCTAAAACGTCCAAAATGCCTTGGGAGCCGCCGGACGCTTTGGCCATTTTTTCCCATAATCCCGGCGCGGCTTGTGGATTATAACCGGAGCGCGCCATCAACATTAAACCGACTTCATCGGCCTCGGTTTCGGCACTGCGAGAATAAGGTTTATCCAACGCCCAATCTTTTGTCAGCGCGACGACTTCGGAAGTATCGATGCCGGTCGCTGCAGAAAGTGCGATGTTACCGACATTGGCAATAATATTGGTAAAGACGTCTAAATTGGCTTGTTTTTTACCATGTTCTTGCAATGCATGCGCCATTTCGTGTCCCATGACCGTTGCAATTTCATCGTCGGTAAGGCGTAGCGTATCCACTAAGCCGGTATAAAACGCCATTTTACCGCCCGGCATTGCCCATGCATTTAATTCTTTTGATTTAATTACATTAATTTGCCAGTTAAATCTTTGTCCCGTTTTATTTTCGCTATTCGCGTAAGGTACCATTTTGTTAAAAATTTTATGCACTCTTTTTGATGTGGCGGAAGTCGAATCGATAACGCCCTGCGCTCTGGCTTTATTCATTGCTTGTAAATAGCTGCTCGCCGCTTCTTGATTAATTGAAGCGGAACTGGCGCAACCGTTGATAATGGCACCGCTCATCAGAATGAAAAGAAGCGTTTTAAATTGTTTTTTCACGATAAATTCCTTCATTAGGGAGAAAATAGAGAGAAAAGTTGAGCAGACATTATAATCAACTTGGATAAAAAATGTCGAGCGATAAAGATTGAGTTTTTCATTTGCACTACTATAATAGTGCAAATTTCGATATGGGACTTATCATGAACAAACCACATTTTCCTTCTCTATTCGGCGGCGCGATGATTATTGCCGGCACGGCGATTGGCGCCGGTATGCTGGCCAATCCGACTTCCACGGCAGGCGTTTGGTTCACCGGCTCGGTTTTGGCGTTGATTTACACATGGTTTTGCATGACAACATCAGGGCTGATGCTTCTGGAAGCTAATCTGCATTATCCCACCGGCGCCAGTTTTGACACGATCGTGAAGGATTTACTCGGCCGCGGCTGGAATTTTATCAATGGTTTATCCGTCGCCTTTGTCTTATATATTCTGACTTACGCCTACATTACCTCCGGCGGCGGAATCACACAAACCCTGCTAAATCAGGCCTTCAGCACAAGCGAAAGTGCGGTCGATATCGGGCGCACTTTCGGTTCATTGATTTTTTGTTTGATTTTAGCCGCCTTTGTGTGGTTTTCAACACGTGCGGTTGACCGCTTCACCACGTTATTAATCGGCGGTATGGTTATTGCCTTTTTTCTCTCCACGGCAGGATTGCTCGGCTCAATTCAAGCCGAGATATTATTCGATACGATTGCGCAAGACGAGCAACAATATTTTCCTTATTTATTGACCGCACTTCCGGTTTGTTTGGTCTCTTTCGGATTTCACGGCAATGTTCCAAGCTTAGTGAAATACTATCATCGCGACGGCAAACGTGTGATGAAATCTATCTTTATTGGCACGAGCATTGCGTTAATGATCTATATTTTGTGGCAATTAGCCATTCAGGGAAATTTACCACGCGCGGAGTTTGCGCCAATCATTGAAAAAGGCGGCGACGTTTCAGCGTTGTTAGAAGCATTACATCAATATATCGAAACGGATTATATTGCCGTCCTATTGAATTTCTTCGCTTATATGGCGATTGCCAGCTCGTTTTTGGGCGTGAGTTTAGGTTTGTTTGATTACATCGCCGATTTATTCAAATTCGATGATAGCTTATCCGGTCGCAGTAAAACCACGCTTATCACATTTTTACCGCCGCTTTTACTCAGCCTTCAATTTCCTTATGGCTTTGTCGTGGCTATCGGCTACGCGGGCTTGGCCGCCACATTGTGGGCGGCGATTGTGCCGGCATTATTAGTACGCGCCAGCCGTCGTAAATTTACCCATGCCGACTATAAAGTCTATGGCGGCAATTTTATGATTGGTTTTATTATTTTATTTGGCGTGTTAAATGTTGTGGCGCAAATCGGCGTAAATTTAGGCTGGTTCCCGAGTTTTAACGGATAATTCAGTCGTCGATGTGCGGATTTTAAGGTAAATCGAACCGAATAGGAAATTGATATTACGAAGAGAAAGCGATGGCGGAAAAAAAGAGTGTTTACGATCGTGCCGATTTTTTTACTTTATATCAAAAACTTCGCGCCAATCCGTTGAGTTTGAATGAAATTGTGGAAAAGCCGACGATGCTGGCGCTGTTGCCCGATTTAAACCGGAAAAAGCTCTTAGATTTGGGGTGCGGGACGGGCGAACATTTAGCGCTTTACCTAGAACGCGGTGCACAATTTGTTGTGGGGCTGGATTTGTCTTCAGCAATGTTAAAACAGGCAGAAGCGAATTTACAAAAGTGCGGTCAATTTTCGTCGCGTTTTATGTTACATCAATGGGCAATGGAAGAATTATCGCAGCTGCCGGAAAGCGGCTTTGATCTGATTACCGCTTCTTTCGCATTTCATTATGTGAAAGATTTTCCTGCGTTGCTTAAACAAATCGCCGAAAAATTAGTCGATGACGGTTTATTAATTTTTTCTCAAGAACATCCCGTGACGACTTGCCATAAATCAGGCGAACGTTGGGAAAAAGACGCGGATAAGCGACAAATGGCTTATCGATTAACGTATTATCGCGACGAAGGCGTGCGAGAGCGGAACTGGTTTAAACAGCCCTTCAAAACTTATCATCGCACTTTTGCCACGATTATAAATAATTTAGTTGATGCTGGGTTTACAATTGAACGCTTAGAAGAACCCATGCTTGTCGATCAAACGCAATGGCATAGCGAATTTAAAGATTTGCAACATCGCCCCGTCTTGCTTTTTGTTAAGGCGAGAAAAAATAAAAAACGCTTGCGTCCATCATGGCTTTGCAGTAATTTGTAAAGCGTCAACAGGAGTAAACTCAATGAATTTCGACCGCACTTTTTATCATTCGCACCATCGTCCCTAATTTATCTTTTAGGCGCCGGGTGTCGCTTGGAAGATAAGTTTCCGAGTGAATAAATGCGGCGGCAACCAATTTAATCACTCTCGGAAGTAAAACGCCGGGAGTTTTTTATCACCTAAAATCCGTCGTTAAACAGAATAATTATTTTAAATTCAATCAATGACAAGGAGAAGCCCATGCAAATTTTAGACTGGAAAACATTAACCACGAAACAAAAACAAGCGGCGCTTTCCCGTCCGACACAAACCGTCGGCGAGCAAATCAAAACCGCCGTGGAGACGATTCGGGAGGCGGTATTAAACCGCGGCGATCAGGCTTTATTTGAACTTAGCGAGAAATTTGACCGAGTTAAATTAACGCAATTGACGGTTTCAACGTCAGAGATCAGCACAGCCGGCGAGCGCGTACCGGACGCGCTAAAATCAGCGATTAGACTGGCTAAACGCAATATCGAAAAATTTCATCAGGCGCAGCAAAATCAGGAAGTGGATATTGAAACGCAAAAAGGCGTTCGCTGCCAAGTCGTCACCCGCCCGATTCAGCGGGTCGGATTATATATTCCGGGCGGTTCCGCGCCGTTGTTTTCAACCGTATTGATGTTGGCTGTTCCCGCTCAAATCGCCGGCTGCAAAAAAATCGTTCTTTGTTCTCCGCCGCCGATTGCCGATGAAATTCTTTATACCGCCGCGCTTTGTGGCATTGAAACGATTTATGCCGTAGGCGGCGCACAAGCCGTCTTTGCCATGGCGTATGGCACCGAGACGGTTCAAAAAGTCGATAAAATTTTTGGCCCGGGTAATGCTTTCGTGACAGAAGCCAAGCGCCAGGTGGCGCAAACCGGCACAGCGATTGATATGCCGGCCGGGCCGTCGGAAGTGCTGGTCATCGCCGATGAATGGGCTGATCCGGCCTTTGTTGCCGCCGATTTATTATCTCAGGCGGAGCACGGCGCCGATTCCCAAGTGATTTTGGTGACGCCGAGCCGGCTTCTGGCGGAATCTGTCAATCGGGAATTGGATAAACAAGTGGCTTTATTGTCTCGCGCAGAAACGGCGTGTAAGGCGTTACGGCACAGTCGAACGTTTATTGCGCAAAATTTGAATGAAGCCGTGGAAATCAGTAATGAATATGCGCCTGAACATTTAATTGTTCAAGTGGAAAATGCCCGTGCATTACTGCCGAAGTTGGATAATGCCGGGTCAATTTTCCTCGGTGCATATAGTCCCGAATCGATGGGGGATTATGCCAGCGGAACGAATCACGTTTTACCGACTTATGGTTATACCAAAACGTATTCAAGTTTGGGACTGGCGGATTTCAGTAAACGGATGACCGTGCAGGAACTTTCTGCGGGAGGATTTTTAGCACTCGCGGACGCCGTTGAACAGATGGCGGCGGCTGAATTATTAACTGCGCATAAAAATGCCGTCAGTTTACGTGTACAGAAACTTCGTTCGTGTTAATTTAGCCATTTAAGGATAGCGCAATAAAATAACCGCGCCGAATGCAGATGAAGAAATTTGGCGTGGTTATTCGACATAATATAGTCGTTGCACAACGCTGAAATGACGCTTTCTAACCTTGTTAAAGAAGCGTCATTTCAGCGTCAATAGACACAAAACCGAAAAACGCCCCCAAAATCGACCGCACTTTTCCCTCCTTTTTCTCCTTCTTTCTCCTTCAAAAAAAATGCAATACGGTTTCCCACATTGCATTTTGTTTATTTAGTTTAGCGTTTGATTCGGCTCAATTAATATTGAAACCCAATCCCCGCGCTGGCGGAGAAGTTGCCGATAGAGTTTGCTGCACCATTAACACGCAGAATCACCTTACCACTATCGGTTGTACGAGACCAACCGATGGCAATCGCCGATTTATCACGATATGTTCCCACACCTGCGCCAATCACGGATTTACCCACGACATTGGCTTGCGGTACGCTGGCTGCCGCCATGGCACCGGCGATTCCCGCCGCAGCTTTCTTCTCGACGCGTTCCACTTTCTTATCAAGATGATGGAGACGATTTTCAACGGATGAGATACGTTGATTAATATTATTAATCACTGAGGAAGGCACTCCGCCGCCGCTCATGCTGTTAACCCGATTACTCAATTATTGGAACTGAGCATAGTTCACGGCGTCGGTGGCGGCAGTGCCGTTGCCGATATTTTGCAGTTTATTGCCGCCAAAGTTAATGTCGGTGCCGTTGACAATGGTTACGTTGGTGCCTGCGCCGCTGCCGAGGGTGGTATTGCCGGTGGCTTTCAGGTTTTTCGCGTTCACGGTATCGGCATTAACCGTATCTGCATTAAGCTTGAAGCAATGTTATTTTGTTTACCTAGGGCAACGGAGTTTGTGGCGTTGACAGCAGAGAGAAAACCAATTGTAGTTGAATTTTCATTCGCAACAGAAAAAGGAATTGTCGCCGATAGCATTAGCCCCGCACCTAGCACAATAGATGAATTGGCTGTTGCATTAGATAACGCCCCTATTGCAATTGAAGCCCCCTTTAGACGATGTATCTAAACCGAATGTAACAAATTGAAGACCGCTTGCTTTAGCCTATATTCCTAAGGCAACACTAATCTCCGTGTTGCAGTACTATTTGTTCCAACAGCTAATGAATCGCTCCCCGTTGCATTAGCGAGAGGGCCAATAGCCGTATTGCCATTATTTGAATAAGCGTAGTTACCTATGGCTATCGCAGAGCCTAAATTTGCATTGGTATAACAACCAATAGCAATTGCCTCTCCCGGAGAATCGGATTTTGCATTTAACCCTACCGCTACCTCTGCGCCATCGGTGGCTGCCGCGCCGGTTCCGCATACCAAAGTCGCTTCGGTAGATGGCATGGTTAAAATTGTCGTGTCTAAAATCGCCCCCCTAAGATCACGGCATTGGCGGTGGCTTGTCCGGCAGAGAAAAGTGCGGTCTCTTTTGGAGACGTTTTAATTTCGTTGACAATGTCGTTGTTATTTTGATTCGACGATGATTTTACGTGTCCTTTCACGAGTTCGGAAACCACGACCCAAGCCTGTTAGGCGGCGTTCCAGATAATGCGGTAGATTTTGTTCATTTTAATTTCCTCTTTTGTATTGAATTAAGGTTTGATAACAGATTTTGGTCTGTTGGGTTAAATTGGTTTTTTGATGTAAAAGACCGATTTGGAAAGAGGTCTATTTTGGAGAATGCTTTCCAAATCAGTCGTTTAATTGGCAACGGGTTTCGGCCCGTTGTTAAATAAAAAACGATGTAAATAAAACAACGAAAAGACTAAAAGTGCGGTCAATCTTAACGACGTTTCGTAATAGAAAACAGAAATGAAATTGAAGATAAAAATTAAGAAAAGAGACTTGATAAGTACTTGACTTTAAAGCGTAAAATATGCTATACGTGCGTACTGATCATTTTTCACTCCTTTAAAAAGGGCCTGTCAAGCCTTTTTTAATACAATTAGCCAAAAAAAACTTACGCCCAAGTTATAACCAATTTCAGTGTCAAAGTAAGCTTAATTTTGTAAACATCGTTAAATTACCCCTTCCGCAATAAATACTGAAATGATGCCTCGGTCGTTTTGCCATTTCAGCGTGAGGATTTATTGCGATTTGCCGCTTTCCGGTTTGAGGGGCTATTTCTTTAAGGCGCCGAGCAGGCCGCGCATGATTTGCTTGGTGACTTCATTGCGGATTTGGCGACCAACTTGTTTGGCGACGCCGCCGACAAGTTGTTCGGTGACGGTTTGTTCGCTTTTTTTCTTGGTACCGAAAATGACGGCAGCTAGGCGGCCGAGCAATCCTTCTTCCTGCTCGTTTTGTTTTTGCGCCACGGCGGCGAGATCCGCTTGCGCGTTTAACACTTCAAACGCCGATTCGTTATCCACCTCATCTTTATAGAAGGCGTATAAATCGTCATCTTTCACCCAAGCGGTGCGTTGTTCGGCGGTAATCGGCGCCAGTTGGCTTTTCGGTGGGAAAATGTAGGCGATTTCCACCGGTGTCGGCATGCCCTTTTCATCTAAGAACGAGACTAACGCTTGTCCCACCCCGAGGGTGGAAATGGCTTCCACCACATTCACTTTCGGGTTGGAACGGAACGTCTCCGCCGCCGATTTCACCGCTTTTTGATCGCGCGGGGTAAAAGCTCGCAGGGCGTGTTGCACGCGATTGCCGAGCTGACCGAGCACGGTGTCCGGCAAATCCAGCGGGTTTTGCGTCACGAAATAAATGCCCACGCCTTTGGAGCGAATCAAGCGCACTACCTGTTCCACTTTATCCACCAACACGCTCGGTGCACCGTCAAACAACAAATGCGCTTCGTCAAAGAACATCACGAATTTCGGTTTGTCAGGGTCGCCCACTTCCGGCAACTGCTCGAACAATTCTGCCATTAACCACAGCAAGAACGCACTGTACATACGCGGAGAGTTAATCAGTTTTTCCGAATTGAGCACGTTAATCACGCCGCACCCGTCTCGGGTTTGCAGCCAGTCTTCCAAATTCAGTGCCGGTTCGCCGAATAAATTTGCCGCCCCTTCGTTTTCCAGCGTTAATAAAGCGCGTTGAATGGCGCCCACACTGGCGGCAGACACATTACCGTATTCCACTTGGAAGGTTTTGGCGTTTTCCGCTACGTATTTCAACATGGCGCGCAAGTCTTTTAAGTCGATAAGCAATAAGCCTTTGTCGTCGGCAACGCGGAACACCAGATTGAGTAAGCCTTCTTGGGTGGCGTTTAAATTCAATAAACGGGATAACAACAACGGCCCCATTTCCGAAATGGTGGTGCGCAACGGAATGCCGGTTTCGCCGAACACGTCCCAGAATGACACCGGGTAGCCGCTCAAATAGCTTTCCCCGCCTAAATTGAATTGTTCGATACGCTCGGCGATTTTACCCTGCATGACGCCCGGTTGTACCAAGCCTGAAAGGTCTCCTTTGACATCCACTAAAAACACCGGCACACCGTCATCACTGAAGGCTTCCGCCATTTTACGTAGGGTGACGGTTTTCCCGGTACCGGTGGCGCCGGCGATTAATCCGTGGCGGTTTGCCATTTTGGCGGTAATTCCCAAGGTTTGCCCCTGTTCGGTGTGGGCGAGAGAATATTGCATAACTGTTCCTTTTTTGATTTATTTATTTGAGGGAATAATAAGGAAAAAACAAAGTGCGGTCAAAATTTATGTGATTTTACGATATAATTCGATCCATTCTAAGTAAAGGAGGAAAAATGTTAACAGGGGAAATTTTGGTGATTAAAGTCGGCGGGGTGCAACAACTGACTTTTGCTGATGAAACGACTTATGAAAGTGCGATTCGTAAAAAACCTGTGCCTTCGGTGAAAATTCATACGTTAGGCGCGGAGGGAAATGATGTCGGGTTGAAAGCCCATCACGGCGGGCCGGACAAAGCGCTATTTTTTATGTCCGATGTGTCTTTTTCGGCGTTAAATAAGCTGTTAGGTGAAAATTTTTCTTACACCGACACGGCGGTTTACGGTGAAAATTTTGTGGTGTCGGGCTTTGATGAGGATTCGGTTTGCGTGGGGGATCGCTTTAAAATCGGCACGACCGTGTTGGAAGTGTCACAGCCGCGTAAGCCTTGTGAACGTTTGTCGAAGAATACCGCAAATGACAATACACAGAAAATTGTACATCAGTCAGGTTGGACGGGCTGGTATGTTCGCGTGATTGAAACGGGCGAAATCACGAAAGGCGACGAGGTGATTTTGCAACACCGCCCTTATCCGCAATTGACCATTCGTTATTTGAATCGCTTGCTGTCCGGCAAACCGACGGTAGAAGAATTGGAACAAGCCCTTGCCATTGAGCAATTAGCGCCCGCGTTCAAACGTTCGCTCAATTCTCAACTCATGAAACTACAGCAAAAACAGCGTTAAAAATGACCGCACTTTTAGATTCAGCTTGCCCTTGTCAATCGAATAAATCCTATGCAGATTGTTGCGGGCGTTTCCATCGTGGCGCAGAGTTCCCGCAAACTGCTGAGCAATTAATGCGTTCCCGTTATGCCGCCTATGTGTTAAAAAATGTGCCTTATATTGTAGCAACGACGATGCCGAGCCAGCAGGCGTTGCTGAACGTGCCGGCAATTCAGGCTTGGGCGGAGAACACCCAATGGCTTGGCTTGCAGATTTTGAACACGGAAACCTTAACGAAGGTACAAAGTGCGGTAGAATTTAACGCGCTTTTTAAAGGGGAAAAAGGTCAGGGCGAAGAGGGCGAGCAGGCGCATCATGAGCGTTCGATTTTTGTGAAAATTGACGGGCATTGGTATTTTGTGGATCCGACCGTGCCGTTGCCGAGCATGAAACAACCTTGCGTATGCGGTTCCGGCAAAAAATTTAAGCATTGCTGCGGAGGCTTTTTATGATTGATCCGAAACCCTTTTGCACCTTATTTTGGCAGCGTTTTAATCAGAATAAACTCACGCAAGCCGCCGGGTATCTCACTTACAGCACCATGCTTGCCATCGTGCCGTTGATTATGGTGGTGTTTTCTATTTTTTCTGCCTTTCCGGTATTTAATGAAGTCACCGGCGCTTTGAAAGAGTTTATTTTCACTAATTTTGCGCCCTCGGCAAGTGACGTTGTGGGGCAATATATTGATGAATTCGTGAACAATTCCAAACAAATGAGCGCCGTGGGGATTATCAGCTTGATTGTGGTGGCGTTGATGTTGATTAACTCTATCGATCGCACGCTAAACGGTATTTGGCACGACACCGGCACCCGCCCGATTTTCACGTCTTTTGCCATTTATTGGCTCATTCTCACGCTAGGGCCGCTGTTAGTCGGCACTAGTATTGCCGCCAGTTCCTATGTCAAAACGATGTTTGAACAGTCGACAACCTTCTCTTTGGGTTTGAAATTGCTCAGTTTCGTGCCGTTTCTTTCCACCTGGTTTATTTTCACCGTGCTTTATATGGTGGTGCCGAATAAAAAAGTCAGCATTAAACATTCCGCCGCCGGTGCACTCATTGCCGCCGTATTTTTCACGTTGGGCAAGCAGGCATTTGCTTGGTACATCGTGACGTTTCCATCTTATCAATTAATTTATGGCGCTATGGCAACCCTGCCGATCATGTTGTTATGGATTCAGTTAAGCTGGACGTTCGTGCTGCTTGGTGCGCAATTGGCGGCAGTGTTGGCGGAAGTGCGGTCGAAAAAACAAGTCAATCATCAGGAGCAAGTCAATTATCAGGAGGATGCGTGATTGCGTTAATTCAACGGGTAACCCAAGCGAAAGTGGACGTCGGCGGTGAAACCGTCGGGCAAATCGGCAAAGGCTTGCTGGTATTGTTGGGGGTAGAAAAGGATGACGATCGCCGGAAAGCAGATAAGTTGGCGGAGAAAGTGCTGAATTATCGTGTGTTTAGCGATGAGGATGACAAAATGAATCTGAATGTGCAACAAATCGGCGGTGAAGTGTTGGTGGTGTCGCAGTTTACTCTGGCGGCGGATACGCAAAAAGGCTTGCGTCCGAGTTTCTCCAAGGGCGCGCCACCGCCGTTGGCGAACGAACTTTACACCTATTTTGCGCAAAAGTGCGGTGAAAAAATCAAGGTGGAATGCGGGCGATTTGCCGCTGATATGCGGGTGAGCCTGACCAATGACGGCCCCGTTACGTTTTGGTTACAGGTTTAGTTCGATACGCAAAGTGCGGTCGATTTTGACCGCACTTTGTGTCTATTTTCTTAATTTTACCTGCGCTACCTGGTGATTCTCGCCTTTGGTCAGAATAAGATTAGCGCGTTCGCGTGTCGGTAGGATATTTTCGCGTAAATTGCGGCCGTTTATTTCGTCCCAGATTTTACTTGCAATGGTAATCGCTTCTTGTTCCGACAAATTTGCATAGTGCTTAAAATAGGAATTCGGGTTCGTAAACGCACTTTGGCGGAATTTCAAAAAGCGTTTGATGTACCAATGTTTGAGCAGTGCTTCGTCGGCATCAACATAAATTGAAAAATCCACAAAGTCGGAAACGAACGTTTGATTGGCTTTGTCGGAGCCGGTTTGAAGCACATTGAGGCCTTCTAAGATAAGAATATCCGGACGATCAATCACGACTACTCTGTCGGGGACGATATCGTACGTTAAGTGAGAATAAATAGGTGCGGTAACGTTGGATTTGCCGGATTTAATGTCCGCTAAGAAAGTAATCAATTTGGCCGTGTCGTAAGAAACCGGAAAGCCTTTTTTTTGCAGTAAACCTTTTTGTTTCAGTTTTTCTAACGGATAAAGAAAACCGTCCGTGGTAATTAAATCAACGCGACGCTCTGTCGGCCAATGAGCAAGTAATGATTGTAGAATTCGCGCGCTGGTACTTTTCCCTCCGGCAACGCTACCGGCAATGCTGATGATATAAGGTACTTTGGGATGTTGTCTGCCGAGGAAGCGATTCAGTACGTTCTGGCGGCGTAAATTTTCATCAATATAGTAATTAATTAAACGGGTTAGCGGTAAATAAATCGTACTAACTTCATCAAGAGACAGATCTTCGTTAAACCCCAGTAACGGTTTGAGATCCTGTTCGGTTAATTTTAATGGCACCGATTTTCTTAATTCAGCCCATTGACGACGATTAAATGTTAAAAAAGGGGTTCTTTTTTGCATTGTGAAAATAAGTATTGGTAAAGTTCGGGTAAAAATATACTCCATAATGCTCAAATAACACATTATTTTTATTATTGATGTAGAAAAAAGGTGGCGTTTTGCTGGTAAATTAAACGAATAATTAAAAAAATAATTTTTTTCTCAAAAAATACTTGTCACCTTCCAAATTTTCCATATAATACGCGTCACTTGCATATGACGCCGACTTAGCTCAGTAGGTAGAGCAACTGACTTGTAATCAGTAGGTCATCAGTTCGATTCCGATAGTCGGCACCATTCTTTCGTATCAAGTATTCATTTAGTGTGGAGGGGTTCCCGAGCGGCCAAAGGGGGCAGACTGTAAATCTGTTGGCTCAGCCTTCGAAGGTTCGAATCCTTCTCCCTCCACCATCTTTTAGTGAATACTGATGGGATAGATGAATTTTAGGATTGCGGGCATCGTATAATGGCTATTACCTTAGCCTTCCAAGCTAATGACGCGGGTTC
>CAURMH010000040.1:0-14657 GCA_963525745.1 uncultured Pasteurellaceae bacterium
TTAACACCGTTTTATGATTCAAATTAAAACCCATTTGGCGTAATTTAAACGTCATGGGGCGATAACCATCTCGTTTTCTGTTCTTTTTATACAACGATAAGATAGTCTCTTTTACCTCGTGATAATTTCGCTTAATCTCTTTATAGTAAAAGCTTGAGCGAGGCATTTTAGCCACATGAAGTAAATCATTTAACGCGTGGTCTGGCTTCAATCTTTCAATGATTTTTCTTTTTTCTGTCGTTGTTTTTGACGGTCGAGCGCCTCCAACTCCTTTAGGTAAGCAATCTCCGCACGAGCCAAGGCGAGCTCTCGTTGTAACTTTTTAAACGCTTTAGGTGAAAAGTCTGTAGTTTCCGGGATTTCAATGTCTTTCTTTTTCATCTTTGGCTTCGCTATTTTCGGTGTTTGAAGGGTTGTATGAGGCGATTTTACGCCATCAAGCCCTCTTTCCCGAAATGCTTTTAGCCAATAAATGACGAGAGCGTGGGAAATTTTATGAAGTTTAGCCACCTCACGGATACCATAATCCTGTTCGGTGACGAGTTTGATAATTTTCAAACGAAATTGATAAGAGTAGGACATAATCTGCACCTCAAAATAGGTGTCCAGGTTTTGGGGTGCAGATCAAAAGTGCGGTCAAAAATAGCGGAATTTCCGACCGCACGTTATAATTATCTCAGCTCGACGACCAACTCCGCCAAATTGCTCAAATCAGCGGCTTTTTCGCCATGGTTTTGACTTTTTCTAACGTAACGCCTTCCAACAAGGTTTTACTTTCGGTGAGATAGCGCGGATTGCCATAGTGTGTTTCACTTAACATCAAACGATTTAACTGAGTGTGCATATCTTGTTGGCGTGATTTTCTTATTGAACAAACCCAACTTTGGCTTGTTCAATATCGGCTTGCGAAATGCTATTCGGTAAATCTGCCAAAATTTGTTTAGCTTGCTTAATTAACTTCGGCATATTTTCCGGTTTTGCGCCAAGGAAGAGCTGGCTTTCAATGCGGTTCGTAGAAGGATTTAACGTACTTTCCAAACGCAAACGATAAATACCAAGAGATTCATCGCGCAATCCCGCTTTAAGTTTGTTCGCCATCAACGGACGAATCAGCGCTACCAACATCGCATCCTCCCCTTTCCACAGATGATCTTGGTAGAAGTCTAAATACAGATCCGTGCGCGGCTCCACGTTGGCTTTCAACACCGCTTGATGTGTCCCTTTAAGCGGTGCATCAGTTTGAAGGTTCAATGCACGACTGCGTGGCAAGGTGGCAAGATAAGTTTGTACCAAACCTTTCACCTCGTCTGCAGATTGGTTATTCACAATATAATAAGTAGTCGGCAAGGTGCGAATTTTGTCCCATTGCTGATTCAGCGTACCGACGGTCGCGCCGTTTAATTCCGTTTCCGTAGGTAACGTATCCGTATTCAATTTGCCAAAATGCAAACGCTGTTACGCTTCGCTGATTTCACGATCCGCCGCATTTTTTGACCGCGCTTTGAGCATTTTTTGCATGTCTTCTATGGTTTCATCCACGCTATCAGTGATACTGATTTCACGTTCAAGGGCATAATGAAGACGGAGCAAATCGGCAAAATGAGCATTATCCGTTTCACCGCTGAAGGTGAGATTCTCTGCTTTTTGTTCCGGATTTAGACTTACTTTATGATCTTTTTTCCATTGAACCAGTTGCTCCACCTGCCAATTTTCCGGTGAGGATTGTGCAATCATTTGCACCGCCATTTGGCTTTGCCAAGGCGATAGTCCTTGCACCATAAATCCGGCAGAATTGACTGCGCGGAAAAAAGTGCGGTCATTTGCAAAAGTGGATTTCAGCCACACCACTTTATCACCGTTTTCTAAGGTCCAATGCACCACATTTTCAGCCGGAAAATCTTCCGTTGCCACAATCTTGCCTTGCACGCTTGTGAATGGCGCAAGGTTCATTGATGGCAATACTTCTTTTTCAATGGGGGCAGAAAGTTTTTCTTGGCTCACCTGTTTTGCAATACGATCAAACTCTGCTTGATGAATCGCCTCGATTTTTGCCATACGGGGCAATTGATATTGCACAATACGGTTTTTTGCCGTAAACCACTGTTCCAACAAATTTTGCACATCTTGCGCGGTAATGCTATCTCCCAACCGAATGTTAATTTATGTTCTAAAGGACCGGTATCAAACGTATTCACTTTATAGTCTTGTTTTAATGTCCAAGTCTGTTTATCCGTTTCAAATTCGCCGTATCCTCCTTCGCCGGAATAAACGCAACGCCCTGCGGAAGCGTAACTTGAGCACCAATCCATACCGGTCACATAATAATTATATTCTTTAGAAGCATGCTTAATTTTATTACCGGTCTTTTTATAACCCAGTGTTGTTTTCATTTCTCCCTAGCTTAATTTGTGCTCCCGCTGCAGATTAATCTGAAATCCGCCGCCGGTATTGGTAAATTTGCCATTTTTAATATTGACTTTATAATAACAGGATTCATATGGCGAATACATCACGGTCGCCTTTAAAGGATCGCCATTATCCGGCAAATAGATACCGCGTAAAATAAAGGTTTCGTTTGTTCTTCATTGATTATTCCATTCATTTAAATTGGCGTGGTGGAACGGAATTTTCGATTCGGAACGGCTATATTGAAATAACATCGCCGCCTTATCGCTGAGCGGTTGATTTAATACAATGCCGTATTGCTGTTTGGTAAATTGCGGCTGTGAGCCTAAACTTTCGGCACGTTGAAATTTTTCTTTGTCGTCAACGTTGAACGACGCCCAATCATCCCGAGTGATGCGATAGAATACTTTTCCGCCGGCGTTGAAAGATCCGGGTCTTTTAATTCGGCATTAATGACACCTCCGGTAAAATTGCCATACTTAGCGGAAATATTACTGTCGAAGACTTCAACATTTTGCAGCAAACTGCTATCAATCCAAAAAGATTGCGTGCCGCCGCCGGGTAAATCCATCGGGCTATAGCCGTCCACATCCTTTCCGGCGTGAATGGAATTATCTGATGCCGGATTTAAATTATCGTTATTCGACAATCCGTCAATCGTGTAATTATTGCTATAGAAAGCCGCGCCATGAATCGAGACCTCATTTGGCGCAATTTCGCCCGCCGCTTCCGCAGTATCTTAGGTGTTAGAGAATTGAACGTTCGGATTGTTACGCAGCAATTCCGCAATATTGCCGTCTTTTGTCGGCATACGTTCGATTTGCGCTTGAGTAATTTTCTGTGTTCCGGTTTGCTGACTAAACGGCATCGCCGACACCACAATTTCACTCAATGTTTCAACAGAATTGTTATCTGCTGATGTGCCATCAGCAGATGCCATTAATGGCAGCGTAGCAACATGAACAAACAAAGTCATTTTGCCCAATTGAAAATCAGTCTTCATAAAAACAGTCCTGAGCTTAAAAATCAAATAAGAATAATTTGCATTAAAATGCAATATTTCTTTACATATATCCAGCAAGAACCTTATTTCAACATAAAAAGAGCGGTCAAAAATGACGAGTTTTTTATAAAGCATAAAAAAAGGACCGAATTCGATAAACGTTCGAAATCAATCCTTCAACACACAACCCAAGTCGTCAAAACAAAAAGAAAATCGACCGCACTTGGTTATCTAAACAATCTGCGCGGCGTTTTACTTCGTTTCAATTGGCTTAACGCAAGTAATATTAGAACAACGACATATACGGCAAAAATGAAAACAAGCCATTGCACCATTGTTACGCCGAATAGCGACCATTGGCTTTCGTTACAGGTTCCGGTCGGATTAAAAATCAACGGAAACCATTGATGCAACGGTAATGTTTCAGGGAAATTAGGAAAAAATTCACATTGTTTCCAAGGCGCCGGATACATTTGCAAAGAAGCGTGACGAAGCGCGACCGCCAACCCTTTTCCCGCACTAAACAGCCCGATAAGTAATGCCAACAAACGCAGAAGCCCGTTTTTTGCGCCGATGAGGCCGACGAGACCAGAAAAAATCAATCCGGCCATCGCCAAACGTTCATAAACACAAAACACACAAGGCTGTAAGCCCATTCCGTATTGAAAATAAAGTGCGGTCAATTCGAACGCCAATGCGGAAATAAACAACAACAGCCAAGCGGAACGCCGCTGAGAAAATGAATGAAGCCAAGCCAGCATAAATTGTCCTTTTATTCTATTAAATCGGCATAATTAAACCTAAATTTGCCAACGCAATGGTGGCTGCCGGTAAAATAAATTCAATGGCGAATAATCCGATCAATGACAACACAATCGTATAAGGTAACGCCATATAAACCATTCTACCGTAAGAAAGTCGAATTAACGGCGCTAAGGAGGAAGTTAATAAAAATAGGAACGCCGCCTGACCGTTAGGCGTCGCGACCGACGGTAAATTGGTTCCGGTGTTGATCGCAACGGCAAGCAATTCAAATTGATGCGGCGAAATAGCACCGGCGGTCAATGCATGTTTCACTTCGTTAATGTAAACCGTTGCGACGAAGACATTATCGGAAATCGCAGAAAGCAATCCGTTAAACACATAGAACAAAATTAATTGCGCACTTTCGCTCGCCGATAAAACAAATTCGATAATCGGTGCAAATAAGCGTTGATCGATAATAACCGCAACCACGGAAAAGAAAACCACCAATAATGCGGTAAACGGGAGAGATTCTTGGAAAGATTTGCCGACTTCATGTTCACTGCTCACCCCGGTGAAGGTTGTTGCTAAAATAATGACACTCAACCCGATAAGCCCCACGGCGGCGAGATGTAGCGCGAGGGCCGTGACAAGCCAAACGGCGATGATTCCTTGAAAAACCAGTTTTAATCGTTCTTTCTTCGTCATTTTTTGACCGTTTTGGTGATCCAAATCGGACAAAATTTGCCAAACATCTTTTGGTAATTTGGCGCCGTAACCGAATATTTTAAAGCGTTCAACAAACCAACAGGTGATTAAACCGCATACAAATACAGGAACGGTGACAGGTGCCATACGGAAGAAAAATTCGACAAAATTCCATTGCGCTTGCTCCGCAATGATTAGATTTTGCGGCTCCCCTACCATAGTCATCACGCCGCCAAGCGCGGTTCCCACGCCGGCATGCATCATTAAACTACGTAAAAAGGCGCGAAATTGCTCTAAAGTTTTGTGATGTTCGGCAATTCTCTCATCATTAGAAATATCAATCGCATCGGTTAATTTATATCCGGAGGCGATTTTGTGGTATACCCCGTAAAACCCCATGGCAACACTAATAATCACGGCAACCACCGTCAAGGCATCCAAAAAAGCGGATAAAAACGCCGCACTGAAGCAAAACGCCAAAGAAAGTAAAATTTTGGAACGAATACGAAGGAGTAATTTGGTAAAAACAAATAACAACAATTGTTTCATAAAGAAAATACCTGCGACCATAAACATGAGCAACAAAATCACTTCAAAATTGGCCATAACTTCGGCTTTCACATGTTCCGGCGTGGTCATACCAATGGCGATGGCTTCTATCGCCAACAATCCGCCGGGCTGCAACGGATAACATTTTAACGCCATAGCCAACGTAAAAATAAATTCGGCAACTAATAACCAACCGGCAAGAAAAGGGCTCCAAAAAAAGAAAATCAACGGATTAACGACCAGAAAAGCCACGATGGTTAATTTATACCAATCCGGACTCGGCCCAAGAAAATTTTTCATAAAAGCATGTGTGTAAGTCATAATTACTCCTGTATTTTTATAAGGATGTCATTGTAATATATAAGGCTTTAAAGGATAATAGCAAAATCTGAAATTTAGCCAAATAAATAACTCTTTTTTGATCCTATTATATTAAATCACACCTATGCAAACAGAAAATGGCCTATTAAAAGCAAGAAGTCCCGCCGCATTGGCCGAAGAATATATTGTAAAAAGTATTTGGGATAACATCTTTCCTAGCGGCAGTTACTTACCCTCCGAGCGCGATCTGGCCGACAAAATCGGCGTCACCCGAACCACGTTACGCGAAGTACTTCAACGTCTGGCACGCGACGGCTGGCTAACGATTCAACACGGCAAACCGACGAAAATTAATCATATTTGGGATACTGCCAGCCCCGGTATTATTGAAACGCTGATGACTTTAGATCGCAGCTCGGCACCCTTAATTATCGACAATATGCTTTCCCTACGCGGGAAAATGTCCGAATTTTACATTTATGAGGCCGTCAAACAATCACCGGACGCCTCTTTTGCGTTATTTGAACGCCTTGAAAAGCTACCCGATACGGCCGAAGATTATATGGAATTCGACTATTTTCTTTTACGCGAATTTACCGCCGTCGCCAATAAACCCTTTTACCGCCTGGTATTTAACAGTTTAAAAGGCGTTTACAACAAAATCGGACTCCTCTACTTCAACGATAAGCAACGTCGCCGCCTCACTTACCGGTTTTATACCGAACTACGCGAAATTTGCCGACAAGGCAAAGCGGAGCTGGTCATCGAATGCATTCGCAAGCACAACCACCGTTCCGGCGCGGAATGGCGAATCATCTTAGAAGATCTGCCGAAAGACATCGTTTAATATTACCGAAGTGCGGTCATTTTTGACCGTACTTTCTCAACTGAAAATCACGACTATGCGAATTCCCCGAATTTATCACCCCACACCGCTCGCCTCCCAAACCGTCTGTCGACTCACTGACGACGCGGCCAATCATATCGGTCGCGTACTGCGCATGGACGAGGGCGACGAATTGACGCTTTTTGACGGAACCAATCATATTTATCCCGCTAAAATTATCGAATTGAATAAAAAGCATATTTTGGTTCAATTGTCTGAAGGAAAATTAGCCGATAACGAATCGAATTTATTCATTCATCTCGGTCAAGTCATTTCGCGCGGAGAACGCATGGAATTTACTATTCAAAAATCCGTCGAGCTTGGCGTCAACGTCATCACGCCATTGTGGTCAGAACGCTGCGGCGTAAAATTAGACAACGATCGAATGAACAAAAAAATTCAACAATGGCAGAAAATCGCTATTTCGGCTTGTGAACAATGCGGTCGCAACCGTGTTCCTGAAATTCGTCCGTTGATGAAATTACAGGATTGGTGTGCGGAAAACGACGGCGCATTAAAGTTGAATTTGCACCCACGCGCCCAATATTCGATAAAGACGCTGCCCGCTGTGCCCTCGGCGGGCGTTCGACTGCTGATTGGTTCGGAAGGCGGTTTATCCGCTCAAGAAATCGCGCAAACCAACGCGCAAGGGTTCACCGACATTCTGCTCGGCAAACGTATTCTTCGCACGGAAACGGCATCGCTTGCCGCCATCAGCGCGTTACAAATTTGCTTTGGAGATTTAGGCTAATGGATTTACAAGGAAAACTTTTAATCGCCATGCCGCAATTGGACGACTATTTTCATCACACGATCGTCTATGTCTGTGAACATTCGACACAGGGTTCAATGGGCATTGTATTGAATCAACCGACGGATTTAAGCATTGCCGAATTGTATTCGAAATTACATTTCATGAGCTTAAACAACCGCACTTTTTCCGATCGATTAGTGCTGGCGGGCGGCCCGACTAACACGGATCGCGGCTTTATTTTACATCATCCGACGACGCAAGATTTTGAACACAGTTATAAAATCAACGATGAAATCACCTTAACCACCTCCGCCGATATTGTTGCGACTTTCGGCTCGCCCGCGGCGCCTTCAAAATATCTTGTCGCATTAGGCTGTGCCGGCTGGGAAAGCGGTCAGCTTGAGCGGGAAATTGCCGAAAATGCTTGGCTGGTCACAGAAGCGAACGATCAGATTTTATTCGATTTACCTTATGAAAACCGCTACGCTGCCGCCAGCCAATTATTAAGTATCGATCCGCTCAATTTTGCGGCGGATCAAGCGGGGCATGCATAATGGGCATTACTGCACTTGCCTTTGATTTCGGCACAAAAAGCATCGGCTGCGCCGTGGGGCAAAGCATTACCGGCACAGCACAAGCCCTACCGGCCTTTAAAGCACAAGACGGCATACCCGATTGGACAAGCGTCGAACAATGCATAAAAACTTGGCAGCCCGATATTCTCATTGTCGGACTGCCGTTAAACATGGACGGCTCGGAACAACCGCTGACCCAACGGGCAAAAAAATTTGCAAACCGCCTGCACGGTCGCTTTGGTATTGAGATTGCCTTACAGGATGAACGTCTAACGACAACGGACGCCCGTGCCGAAATTTTCGCCCGCGGCGGCTACCGCGCACTCAATAAAAGCAAAGTGGACGGTATTTCCGCCTGCTTGATTTTAGAAAGTTGGTTTTCGACACAAGCTTAAGCGACATCAAGTGCGGTCAATATAATCGGCGTTTTGAGAACGAACCGTTGATCTTTAGCAAATTGCAATCCAAAATCCGCTAAAATTCGACCGCACTTTTTCCCTTGAATTTATGCTAAAATGCCACTTAAGTGAAAACTTCTCTCTTTTTGACCGCACTTTAAGCGACTATGTTAGGCGAATATCATGACGACAAAACTTGAACGTATTAAATCTTCCATCAAATCCATTCCCGATTATCCGAAAAAAGGCATTATCTTTCGTGATATTACCGGTTTAATTGAGACGCCTGACGCGTTTCAGGCCGTTGTTGATCTGATTGTCGAAAAATATAAAGATCAAAAAATAACGAAAATCATCGGTACGGAATCGCGCGGATTTATTTTCGGCGCCCCTGTTGCGTTAGCCTTAAAACTCCCTTTCGTGTTGGTGCGCAAGCCAAACAAACTTCCTCGGGCGACCATTTCGCAATCCTACCAACTGGAATACGGTGAAGACACACTGGAAATTCATGTAGATTCGATTCAGGAAGGCGATAATGTGCTTGTAATCGATGATTTATTAGCCACCGGCGGAACCGTTGAAGCGACGATAAAGCTGGTTCGTCGTTTAGGCGGAGAAGTTCATCATGCAGCGTTTGTGATTAATTTACCGGCATTGGGCGGCGAACAACGGCTAAACGGCTTAGGTGTAGAATGTTACACGCTGATCAATTTTGACGGAGATTAACCTAAGGCAAACTATGAGTTACCAAGTTTTAGCGCGCAAATGGCGACCGAAAACCTTTGCCGAAGTGGTTGGCCAGCAGCCTATTTTGACCGCACTTGAAAACGGTTTGAAAAATAATCGACTTCATCACGCTTATTTATTTTCCGGAACGCGCGGCGTCGGCAAGACCTCCATCGCCCGTTTATTGGCAAAAGGGTTAAATTGTCTTCACGGCGTTACGCCCGAACCTTGCGGCAAATGCGCCCATTGTAAAGCGATTGAAGAAGGCAATTTTATTGATTTAATCGAAATTGACGCGGCATCCAGAACAAAGGTGGAAGATACGCGCGAACTCTTGGATAACGTGCAATATAAGCCCGTTGTCGGTCGCTATAAAGTTTATTTGATTGATGAAGTTCATATGCTTTCGCGCCATTCATTTAATGCGCTGCTGAAAACCTTGGAAGAGCCGCCGGAGTATGTAAAATTCATCTTAGCGACAACGGATCCGCAAAAACTGCCTGTGACGATTCTCTCACGTTGCATGCAATTTCATTTAAAAGCACTGACTGAACAACAAATTTCTCAGCATCTTTCCAATATTCTGCTGCAGGAAAAGATTCCTTTCGAACCGGCCGCGCTTAATAAAATTGCCAAAGCGGCACAAGGAAGCATTCGCGACAGTCTAAGCCTGACGGATCAGGCGATTGCCATGAGCGATCGCCACATTACGGCGGAGATTATCAATACAATGCTCGGCCTGCTGGATGAAAACCAACCGATTGAACTGCTCTATGCCCTGCAACAAGGGGATGGCGAACGCATGATGCAAATTATTCACGCGGTCGCCGAACAGGGCGGGGAGTGGGATGAATTATTAGCCGAAACGGCAGAAAAATTACATCAAATCGCAATGGCACAGCTCTTGCCGCAGGCGGATTTAAGCGAAACGGATCATATCGGCTTTTTAGCCAAACATATTGCGCCTGAAGATGTGCAATTTTTCTATCAAATATTGATCACCGGTCGAAAAGAGCTTCCCGTCGCACCGAGCCGACGTATCGGCACGGAAATGACATTATTACGAGCACTTGCTTTTCACCCAAAATTCCTTGCGGCAACACAAACGACTCCAATTAATCCGCCTGAAGCGGGGTCTTACATAGACATGCCGGTGTTGTCGCAAAAATCAACGGCCAAAACAGCATTAAATACGCCTCAACAATCTCAATCTCCTATTGAGGCGACTTCTCTCTCAAAAGAACAAATCGATACGGATCAACATGTGTCAACGGATTCATCATCCCTCTATTTAGCCGGTCTTGCTGCGCTAGAGGCACTTGATCACTTGACGCAGTTGGAAAACAACGAACAAAAAGTTCGCCGAGCGGAAAAGCAAGAAGCGATTCACCAAACGCTGGCGAATATTGAAGCATTATCCACCTGTAAAAATACGCCGAAAATGACCGCACTTCCGGTGCGTGAAATGACGCCTCCGAAGGCGGGGCGGCCGGTAAGCGCCGAATCAATAAATTTGCCTCAATCCGGCTCACAACCTGCCTATAACGAGCCTGCAACGGTTCATCATTCTATCATCAAGAAAACCGATCTTAATGAAAGCGATGCAACCGATGAAACGGAACATAATATCGTCGAATATCATGTTATTCCTCAAACGCACGAGCTAACGCCGCCAAATTTACCGACGAGCCTACTCAATACGATTGAAAATCAAACGGAATTAGAAAACGAAGAAGAAGAAATTTTAGATGCGGAAAACTATCGCTGGGAATGGCGCAACCCTGAATTAGCTAAGCTCAACAAAGGGATCCGTCCGTCCGACATAAAACAAGCGATCCTTGCCGATATTACCCCCGAATTACGGCGTAAAATTGTGTTACGCGCACAGGAACAGGACAAATGGACTGCCATGATAGAAACTTCCGGCATCTCTCATTTTACCAAAGAATTGGCATTAAACTGTTTTCTGATTGAGCAAAATGAAAACACGATAACCCTCGGAATTCATCCGACAAAAGCGTATCTCAATCAAGACAAAAATTCTGCCTTGTTGGCGGAAGCATTGAGTCAGTCCCTCGGACACAAAATTAAGCTCAATATTAGAGAAGATGAGCGCGATGCGAAAACGCCCCTAGAATTCCGTCGCGAGATTTATCAACAACTGAAGCAACAAGCCTTAGACGATCTGCAGCAAGATCGAAAAATCGCCTTGCTGAACCGTGAATTCGGCGCAATGCTTGATCTTGAAAGCGTGCGCCCGGTTTAACAACGGGCGCCATTTCCGAAATTTTAGCGACGAACGGCATAATCGCCGACGCCAACCCATTTATAAGTGGTCAAGGCTTCTAATCCCATCGGGCCGCGCGCATGCAATTTTTGCGTACTGACCGCCACCTCGGCGCCTAAACCGAACTGGCCACCGTCAGTAAAACGCGTGCTGGCATTAATATACACTGCCGCCGCGTCCACCTGCCGCACAAATCGCTCCGCCAATGCTTGTGAAGCAGTCAAGATCCCTTCCGAATGTTGCGTGCCATATTCGCGAATGTGTGTAATCGCCTCATCAATGCCATCGACCACCACAATATTTAAATCAAGCGAGCCCCATTCTTGACGCAACATGGCTTCCGTGCATTCTTCCACCGCAATATGGGCGTCACGCAACAGAGAAAGTGCGGTCGATTTTGCATGAATTTTTACCTGCCGAGCAAGCAGTTCGGCGGCCAGTTTCGGTAAAAATTCAGCGGCAATATTGCGTTGAACCAATAAGGTTTCCAGCGTATTACAGGTGCTTGGACGCTGGGTTTTCGCATTAAGAATCACTGAAATCGCACGATGTTGATCCGCACTTTGCTCAACAAATAAATGACACACGCCCACGCCGCCTATAATCACAGGAATCCTTGCGTGCCGCTTACAAAACTCATGCAACCCCGCGCCGCCGCGAGGAATAATCATATCCACATATCGATCCAGTTCTAGCAATTGCAGCACGAATTCACGCTCCGGCCGCGTAATCGCCTGAACCGCATGAGGCGGTAATCCTGCCCGAACAAGTGCATTTTGTATAATCTCAACCAAAATTTGATTGGAATATTGCGTTTCTTTTCCTCCGCGTAAAATAACGGCATTTCCCGTTTTCAAACATAAGGTAGCAATATCAATCGTTACATTAGGCCGTGCTTCGTAAATTGCGCCGATGACGCCGATGGGCGTCCGTATTCGTTCAATTTTCAACCCACTGTCCAACGTGCCGCCGTCGATAATCTTACCCACTGGATCGGCAAGAGAAATGACGTGATGCACATCCTGTACAATTTGTTGTAAACGCGCCGAATTGAGCAATAAGCGATCAATTAACGCTTCCGACAGGCCGTTTTGTCGTGCAATTTCAATATCTTTTTCGTTCGCCGTTAAAATGTCCTCTGCTTGCCGTTCAAGCTGTGCGGCGATAATTTCCAACACATGATTTTTTTCTCGAGTGGATAATTGGGCAAGCGTAAATGCCGCCGCTTTCGCCTGTTTGCCCATTTGAATTAAATTTGTCATAGTTCGTCCCGTTTGATTTTATGTGAAAGTCGATCCTGTTCATTCGTATCCGAAAAGTCAAACACCGGCAAGCTCAATTCAAACCGAATGGCTAATAAGCGCATGATAAATCCGCTCGCTAAAGTGATTAACACAATAAAATTATGCTCAAGTGCGGTCGATTTTAAGCCGATATAAATAAGGGTCGCTAACAGCGCAATACTCGCATACAGTTCTTTTTGAAAAATCAGCGGTATTCGATTACAAAGTAAATCGCGCAGCACGCCGCCGAAAGCGCCCGTGATAATCGCGGCGATACAGGCGACGGTTACGCCATGCCCCATATCCAGCGCCACCTGAGCGCCGATAATCGAAAAAACGATTAAGCCGACGGCATCCAGCACCAGAAAAATCGTACGAAAATAACACATAAAGTGACGAATAAAAGGTGCCGAAATCACGGTAAAAATCGCTGCGCCGGCAACAATTAAAAAATATTCGGGATGTTTAACCCACCCCAGCGGATAATGTCCTAACAGCACATCGCGTACGGATCCACCACCGATCGCCGTCATTGAAGCGATAATCGTCACGCCGAAAATATCCATTTTTTCGCGCCCGGCGGCCAACGCACCGGTCATGGCTTCCGCCGTAATACCGACGACATAAAGTACGTTTAACAGCATAGCAAGTCCTTCAACGTTAAATTTTCTCCTATTGTACGCCATTCTTCCATAACGGAAAAACTGATATAATTCGTCAGATTCAAATATGCTACGGAAAAACTTATGACGAAACAATCAAGATTGCCGACCTTCATCGCCTCATCGCTTCCCGTACTATTACTGATTCTGATTGAAGGGGCGATTTTTTTATTACAAACGGAAACGCGCTTCGCGCCACATTTTGCTATCGGCGTTTTTGCCGCTCAATTAATTTGTTTGATTGTCTTTATTCGAGGGGAAATTTGTCCGGGACAACGCGGACGCTTAATTCGCACAAATCGCTATTTTGCCTTTTATTGGCTCGCCATTTTATTCATTAACCCGCTTATCAACCAAACGCATATCTTTACTACACTCATCAGTCTTTTTGGGTTAAGCGCGCTTTATCTCATAAATAAACACTCCAAACCATATACGGCCGGTCGCAACCTGCTGATTATGTCAGCGTTAATTAACGGATTCGGCATTTTCGCATATTTGATTTTTATGGCGCGCTTACCTACGTTCGTTTTTGTCGAATTTAATCCGATTGCCCAACTGTTAGCCGGCATTTTACTGGCCAATTTAGCGTTAACAACCGCGCGCAGCCGCCTACAACGTTTTCTTGCTTTACTGCCACTCACGTTTGTCATCACCTTGGCTTGCAATGCATTAATCGTCTTCATTTATTTGTTAGTCATATCGTTAACTCAAACTGAAAGTGCGGTCGATTTTGACATCATTTTTGCTTATGTGCTCTATTTTGCGGCACATCTCTTAGCCGCCGCAATCATCGCATTTCCCCTCCTCCGGCACGACAAATTAACTTACTCTCCATTATTGATTTTATTTTTTATCGTCGCCTATTTGCCGTTGTGGGGACGTGTTACCGGGTAATTAAGCGACATTCGCCGACGAGCCAAACTAACGCCTTAAAAGCGCGGTCGAATTCTTCGCAATTTTTACCCTCCACTGATTTTATCTTTATAAATTTAATACCTCTAAATAGGTATTTTAAGGATAAATTTTGATTAAACTCAATATTTGCATGAGTTTTTGTCGTAAAGATTTTTCATTTTGCTATCTTATAGCATATCGGAATCTCTTTTTATTAATTATTTCAACACATTAATGAAAAAAGTTCTCATTTACTTTGTCTAGTCTACTTATTTATGGAGTAATTATCGTGAACGCATTGAGAAAAAGCTTACTCGTAGCAGCTTCTTTTGCAGCTTTCGGCGTATGTAATTCGGCGATGGCGGAATTAGTGTACAAACCGGTTGAGCAACCTGTCGAAGCACCTAACCCAAATCTAAAAATTGAAGCAGTAAATGAAAAATTTGCTGAGAAATATC
>CAURMH010000041.1:0-13919 GCA_963525745.1 uncultured Pasteurellaceae bacterium
AAAAACGCGCAGCTTCTCTGATACTCATCTTTTCCCGTTTAAGATAGGTTGAAGAACCTGTAATTTAAATTCTGTTGTGTAGTGTTTACCCATAAAAAATCTGCACCTCAATTGTTGGTGGTTGAGTCCAACTTTTGGGGGGCAGATCAAAACGATCGCACTTTTTTGTCGCCGCTTAAAAAATGTTTTTTATTATTCCAAATGGTCAACTTCATTGGTCTTTTCAACGCAAAAACCGGCTTCATCGCTGTAGCGAACAACATTGATTGATGTATTGAGTAATGAAACGGAACGCCCTTCCTCACGATGATTTTGCCAAGTGTCGCCATTTAATAATGACAGCAATAAACGAATCGTGTGTCCGTGCGACACAATTAAAATATTACCGCTATCGTGAATTTGAATAATATCGTGCAATGCCTTCATTGCTCGTTCGGCAAGCTGTTGATAGGTTTCGCCGCCACTGATTTTAGCTTCATAATGCGCAGGATCCGTTAACATTTGTTGATATTCGGTCAATTCACGCAATTTCGCGGTATCCTGTCCTTCCCAGCGGCCGAAATATTGTTCGTTCAGTCCTTTATGTTGAAATAATGGAACCGGGCGCGCGCCGATAATATAACGGGCCGTGTCGATCGTGCGCTGTAAGCAACTGGAATAAGCGGCGACAAAAGGAATATTTTGCAATGCTGCGCCGGTTTTTTGTGCGCCCAGAATGCCTTCTTCGGTTAGCGGCGAATCGCCGGAACCTTGCAGCAAACCTCTTTCATTCCATTCCGTACGTCCGTGTCGAATAATATAAAAAGTAAGTTGTTTTTTCATGTGAGTATTTTGTTAAAAATATAAACATTCAAAATAAAATAGCGGAATTTATCCGCCATTTTATGCTATTTAATTAACGGGAGTAGTACCCTGCCATGGCGCTATAAACGGCATTTTCGTTTTGAATTACGGAATACTTCGCATTCAGAATAGACAGCTCGGAGGATTTTTCCGTATTCGCTGCCGTTAACCATTCCCGTAATTCGGATACGCCGGCGGAGTAGCGATTGCGATAATATTGCGTAATACGTTTGTTGTACTGATGACTTTTTTCTTGATTGATTAAGTTATTTTGCGATTGTGTAAAAGCAAAATAACGCGTATCCACGTCGTTTAACGCCGTTGTAATAGCTTGTTCATAATTTAAGCGGGCCGTTTCATAATCCGCTTCGGAAATTTTCACATTCCAATAGACGGTATTCCAACTTAAGAAGGGGAGGCTAATTCCTACGTTACCCCCTGCGATCGGCGTATTAAACGCATTATCCACTCTGGTTCCGGTTGAACCCAATGAGCCCCTTAGGGTAATCTCCGGGAACCAACTTTTCTCAACGGATTTAGCATTTTTAAACGCGCGACTTAAACGGTATTGATAACCTTTGACATCCGGTCGATTAGCAATCACTGAAACCGGCACGTTTAAATTTACCCCGACGATTTTTACCTCCATGATGTGCGGGAAATGGATATTTAAGGTTTCATCCGGTTTTAAATTTAACAAATTACGCAAAGTTTGCTCTGCGGTTTTACGCTGCGTCTGATAATTAATTAAATTATTACGCGCCGCAAGTACGGCTTGTTCAGCTTGATCCACGTTGGTTCTGTCGGCAACGCCTTGAGTTAGACGACGTTGCATGATATTGCCGATTTCTGCGTAATATTTTACGCTGTCTTGAATCGCATTAATCGCGTCGTTTAAATAAGCGATTTGGTAGTACGTCGTCACGACAGAATTGATAAGAGATAAGCGCGCGGCCTCTAAATCCTGAATGGTTGCTTCGTGCTCCCATTCCGCCGCCGAGGCGGCGTCGGTTAAACGACGCCATAAATCCAATGTGTAACTGACGTTTAATGCGCCACCGTGGCTAATTGTCGAGTTGCCGCCGGCATTAATGTTTTTGCTTGCGTTTGAGGAAACCGAGCCGCTAAATGTCGGCACTAAATTTGCGCCGACCAAATTGGCGTTATAAAGCGCTTTATTCACGGCGATGCCGGCTTTGGCCAAATCTTTATTATTCGTCAAGGCTTGATCGACGAGATGATTTAACTGACTATCGTTGTAAAGTGTCCACCAGTTGTCTTTGACATTATATTGTTTTGCGATTTCTGTATAATTTTTATAATCGTTGAGATTAGCTCGGTAAGATTCGCCGATATTCGCACAGCCGAACAGTGTGGCGGACATTAATAAGGCAAGGGGGAGTTTTTTCATTTTAAACATGGTTTTTCCTTCTTTAAAGTGCGGTTGATTTTAACCGAATTTCAGTTTTGATAAAATGCTATTCGTGTGCCAGAGCGCTTATCGGATTTAAGCGCGCCGCCCGTTTCGCCGGCATATAACCGAAAATGATGCCGATGAGCGTAGAAAACAATACCGCGGCGACAATTGAGGCGCTTGAAAAGGCCATCGCAAAATCGTGGATAAAGGCATTAAATAACAAGCCGATGAGCGCGGAGAATAAAATGCCGGTTAATCCGCCGATGAGACAAATTAAGACGGCCTCAATTAAAAATTGTTGCAAAATGTTGCTTTGTCGGGCACCGATTGCCATGCGTACGCCAATTTCTCCGGTTCGTTCGGTAACCGACACTAACATAATATTCATCACGCCGATACCGCCGACGATAAGTGAAATAAACGCAATAGAGGAAATTAATAATTTCATAGTCCCTGTGGTACTTTCGATGGTTTGTTTGATCGTATCGCTATTCATGATGAAGAAATCCTTTTTACCGTGGCGAGCTAATAATAAATCGGAGAGACTTTTTTCCGCGACGGTTGAATTGACGCTATCATCAATTTTCAGGGTAATCGACGTAATTTTGCTACTGCCGGTAATTTTATGCATTACCGTCGTATAAGGCGCGTAAAGATTCAGCGAACTACTGGCGCCGCCCATTTGTTGACGATTGGAGACAACGCCGATCACCCTCAAAGGACGCTTGTTAAACAATAAAATTTTGTTTAGCGGCGATTCGTCATGAAAAATTGTTTTTTGTGCATTTTCATCAATAATCACGATCGATTGCGCGCTGGAAACGTCCTCGGTAGAGAAAAGACGGCCTTGTTTTAGTTTTAATCCTTCAACATCAAAATATTGTTCGCCGATACCGCGCAAATTAGCGCCGGAAAAAGACTGATTGGTATAAATAATGGTGCCGCTTGACGCGGTGTTCGGCGTGACATTTTCAACATAGCGCTGCTTACTTAACACGGCGGCGTCACCGATGCTTAAATTTTGCATTTGTTCTGCTTTACGATCGCCAAAACCGGTACCGTTAAAAATCGTCATGGTATTTGTGCCGATACCTTTTATGTTCTCCAAAATTTTTTGTTGCGAACCGTTGCCTAATGCAACAACGGAAACAACCGAGGTGATGCCGATAATAATGCCGAGCATGGTTAACAAAGAACGCATTTTGTGGGCGATAATCGCCCCCATGGACATTTTAAAGGCTTCGATGAACTGATCTTTACTGAAACTCGCTCGCAACGTGAATTCTTTCTCTTTTTTAACCGCACTTTTTACATAATTTTGCGTATCCGCGATCGTTTGCGTGTCGGAAATAATACGCCCGTCCTTAATTTCAATAACCCGATTGGCATTCGCAGCGATTTCACGGTCGTGGGTGACCATAATAATCGTATGTCCTTCAGCGTGTAATTGACGTAGAATCTGCAAAACCTTTTTTCCGCTTTGCGAATCAAGCGCGCCTGTCGGTTCATCTGCTAAAATAATGTCGCCGCCGTTCATCAGCGCTCGTGCGATACTGACGCGCTGCTGCTGTCCTCCCGAAAGCTGAGTCGGTTTATTTTGCCATTTATCATCCAACCCTAACTTGGCCAATAATTGTTTTGCCCGCGCGATTCGATCCGCTTGCGGCATTCCGGCATAAACGGCGGGTAGGGCGACATTTTCGGCGGCGTTTAAGCTGGATAAAAGATGATAGCGTTGAAAAATAAAACCGAATTTTTGACGGCGTAAATCGGACAGTTGATCAATGGATAATTCCGCCGTTTCTTTTCCGTCGATTTTATAGGAGCCGCTCGTCGCCGTGTCCAAACAACCGATGATATTCATGAGTGTGGATTTCCCCGAACCGGATTGACCGATAATTGCGACAAAATCCCCTTTTTCAATCGTCAGGTTGATTTCTTTTAAAATATGGACGCGGTTATCGCCTTCGCCAAAATAGCGATTCAGCCCGCTGATAGTAATAATCGGATGAAAACTCATGAAATCTTAACCGCTCTTTTAAAACATTCTCGGACCACGCATTGCATTGCCGACCTGTTCGCCATCGACCAGTTGGGAGATAATCACGCGTTCGCCTTCTTTCAGCCCTGTTTTTACTTCGGTCAGCGAATCATTTTGTATGCCGATTTGAATTTCGCGAATCTCGGGCTGTCCTTTATCGTTAAGAACGTTAACAATATATTGATTGTTTTGTTTTTTAACCGCCATATTGGGCACCGCCAAGACGTTATGCGCATCGGCGATTTTGATATTATTTTCTGTCGTCATGCCGATACGTAAAGTGCGGTCGGAATTTGCAACGATGATATTGGCGTAATAGTAAACGGCTTGAGTCGCGGAGCTCGTTGATGAGCTTGTCGTGCCGGACGATTGATTGCTGATGGCGGTTGTGGCCGGATCAACGGATTCAATGGTTGCTTGATAAAAGTTGTGGCTATCGGACAAAATCGTAAAAGTGACGGATTGACCGGCGTTGACTTTAGTAATATCGCCTTCGGAAATTTCAGGCTTAATGCGCATTCGGCTCAAGTCCGCAACTTTGACGATCGTCGGTGTCGTTTGATTGGCATTCACGGTTTGACCTTCGGAAATCGGTGTTGAAATAATGGTTCCGTCAATCGGCGAGGTGATTTTGGTATAACCGACATTCGTTTCTGCCGTGTTTAATTCGATTTCCGCCTGTTTAATATTTTCACCGATGACGTCAACTTCCGCCTGCGCAAGGTCGAGCGCGCTTTTGGCGGCATTTAAACTATCCAGTGAAGCGGCATGCTGCGCATAAAGTTTTTTTAAACGATCATAACTTGAACGCGCAACTTCGTAAGCGGTTTTTTTCGCTTTTAATTGTGCTTGGTAAGCGGCTAAAGCGGCTTTACGCGTATTGAGCGTATTAATTTGCGTGGTCGAATCAATTTCCGCAATCAGCTCGCCTTTTTTGACATCTTGTCCTAAACGAACATGAAGCTTGATAATTTTCCCCGAGACCTGCGCCCCCACATCCACTTCATTCACACTTTCTATCGTTCCTGAGGCGACAACGGTTTTTTCAATATCCGAACGTAATACCGGCTCTGTTAAATAAGTAATTTGGGGGGCGGAAGAGCGAATGAATAAAAAATAAAAAATCAAAATTAATGCGCCGGCAAATAAAGTTATAACCCATTTTTTCTTCATGAACGATTTCCCTAAGAAATGAACGTTTGTTCAGTTTTCTGCATTTTAATGATAAATCCGCTTTTTTGCACGTAAAATATCCTGTCTGCAACGCGTAAATCAACGCACCGGACATTAGAATGCGGTAAACCTAAAAAGTTTGATGAAATGAAAGAAATTTAAGCTAAAGTGTGGTTGACTTTTGCCGAGTTTATGCTGGTCGATGATATTTCGTTTAAAGGTTAAGTCTCATTGAGTAATTTAATGCTTTTTAGGTGAATTTGTGCTATAACCTCACTAAAATTCGGCGTTTTCATTGTTTTTTCAATTGTTTAGGAGGCGATTTATGTTTGATTCGTTAATAGTTCAGTTTGTTGTGCTTTGGGCTGTTATTGATCCCATCGGTTCGATTCCGGTTTATCTTGCCAAAACAATCGGACTTTCGGTGGAGGATCGTCGTAAAATCGCGCTGAAAGCCGTTCTTATTTTTCCGCCGGTATTCTTATTTTTTTCCTATTGCTGGGGCAGTGGCTGCTGGAATCAATGCAAATTCCATTAACCGCCTTCCAAATTGCTGGCGGTTTAGTGTTGTTATTGTTTGCGCTTACGATGATTTTTGGCGAAGGAAAGCCGCAACAGGAAATGAAAATGTTTACGAATTTTAACGAGTTAGCGGTTTATCCGCTGGCGGTTCCGTCGATTGCGTCGCCCGGTGCGATGATGGCGGTCGTGTTATTAACGGATAATCATCGCTTTAATTTGCTCGAACAAGCCACGACAACGCTGATTATGTTGCTGGTGTTATTGATTACGTATTTGTTGCTGCTTGCCGCCAATCATATTCAACGTGTTATCGGTAGTACGGGGGCAGCTGTAATTAGCCGCGTCATGGGGCTGATTTTGTCGGCGGTCGCGGTAAATAACATTTTAGTCGGTATTAAAGACTTTTTCACCATTAGCTGATCCGCTTCTGCTTTCTAAGTCGGCGGCGGAAAAGCTGAAATCCTGTTGAAACGGTTCAAAAACGCCACTGGCTTTTCGGTTACTTATAACAGAAGCCGACCGCCTCCGTATCCCGCATAAAAATTCTTTGAATTTTACGACCGCACTTCATTAATCATACTGCTTCCCATTATTCGTTTCGTATGCTGATTTTTTCAAATTCCGTAAAAAATGTCGGGAAGGTTTTGGCGGTACAGTCAGGATCTAAAATTGTCACCGGCGTATCGGATAGCGCAATCAACGCAAAACACATGGCTATGCGATGATCATTGTAAGTGGCGATTTCCGCCGCCTTAAATTGATCTAAGGCAAGTGGCTGAATCCGGATAAAATCCTCGCCTTCTTCTACCTCGGCGCCGATTTTACGTAATTCCGTCGCCATCGCCGTGAGTCGGTCGGTTTCTTTTACGCGCCAGTTGTAAATATTTCGAATAAGGGTTTCGCCTTGAGCAAACAGTGCAGTTGTTGCGATAGTCATCGCGGCGTCGGGAATATGGTTCATGTCCATATCGATGCCATTTAATTGATCTTTTTCCGCTCGGATAAAATCGTCGCCCCAAGTGATTTTTGCGCCCATTTTGGCTAAAACATCGGCAAACAGACGATCGCCTTGAATGGCATTTTTGCCAATGCCGGTGACTTTAATGTCGCCTTTAATCGCACCGGCCGCCAGAAAATAAGAAGCGGACGAAGCGTCACCTTCAACTAAAAACGTATTCGGCGAAATGTAATGTTGATGGCCTTTAACGAAGAAACGTTGATAATCCTGATTTTCGACCGAAACACCGAATTTCTTCATCATTGCCAACGTAATATCAATATAAGGTTTAGAAACCAGTTCGCCAATAATTTCGATTTTCATATCCCGTTTGGCCAGCGGAGCCGCCATAAGAAGTGCGGTCAAAAACTGGGAAGAAATCGTGCCGTCGATTTGAATTATTCCGCCATCCAGCCCCCGATTACGAATGGCTAAAGGCGGGTAACCTTCATTTTCCAAATAACGAATTTCTGCGCCGGCCTGTTGCAACGCCTCCACAAGATGCTTAATCGGTCGCTCTTTCATACGGGGCTCGCCCGTTAGGATCACTTCTGCCTCATGCCGACCCGCCAAGCAGAGCGCGGCGGTTAAAGGACGCATTGCCGTGCCGGCATTACCGAGAAATAACGCCAACCCGTCTTCGGGCTGAAATGCACCGCCGACGCCTTCAATAACACATTGCGTTTTGTCTGCCGAGAGTGTGAATTTTACGCCGAGCGCGCTGAGTGCATTGAGCATGTGGCGAATGTCGTCGCTGTCCAAAAGATTGGTGACGGTCGTTGTTCCTTGTGCTAAAGCGGCAAGCAAGAGTGCGCGATTGGATAAACTTTTGGAACCGGGCAAATGGATTTCGCCTTTGACATAAGAAATAGGTTGGAGAGTTATTTTTTTCATGGTGTTTTTTATAAATCGGTGATGACAAAATTTTCATCATAATGACCGCACTTTTTATTCATGAAGCGAAGCAAGCACACGAAGTGCGGTCGAATATGACGATGTTTTTATTGTGTAATTTGTTACGGCACAATGAGTTATGACATTGTTACAGTACGATCGTTTTGTTTTGGTAGACGAACACGCGATCATGCAGCACTAAATCAAGCGCACGGCTCAACACGGTTTTTTCAACGTCACGCCCGGCTTTCATCATCATTTCGGCACTATAAGTATGATCGACATTAATGACATTTTGCATAATGATTGGGCCTTGATCGAGTTCGTTATTAATGAAATGTGCGGTCGCGCCGATAATTTTCACCCCCCGTTCGTAAGCCTGTTGATAAGGCTTGGCACCGATAAATGCGGGTAAAAACGAATGATGAATATTAATCACGCGATTCGGATAACGTTCGACGAATTTAGGGTTTAATACGCGCATATATTTTGCCAGCACGATAATATCGGGAGTATATTCGTCAATTTTCGCCGCCAATAACTGATCATGTCGGACACGTGTTAATCCTTCGTGGCTCACGCAATGAAAAGGAATGTTAAAACGCTCGACCAATGAACGTAGGTTGTCATGATTACCAATCACCGCCGCAATTTCTACATCCAGCGCGCCATAAAAATTTTTCATTAAAATGTCGCCCAAACAATGTGCTTCTTTGGTAACTAAAATAACAATCCTTTTTTGTTTTGTGCCGATTAAACGACAATGCGCTTCTTTAGGAAGGCAATCTTCTAAATCGGTCAATAACGCCGATTCGTTAAACTCGCCTTCCAATTCGGTACGCATAAAAAAGTGATTTGTTTCAAATTCGACAAATTCGTTATTATGTAAAATATTAAGATTATGTCGATAACAAACATTTGTAATTTTTGCAATTAGCCCTTTATCATCGGGGCATTCTGTTAATAAAATTTTCTTTTCGGACATCGTTTTATTTTTATTAAAATTAAAAACCCATATAGTATGGGTTTTTATAAATTAAATTTTAAAATCATCTAATGATTTACCCGCATCTAATCCTTTTTGAATTACTTTAGGGGTTCTACCTTGCCCGCTCCAGGTTTTTTTAGCACCATTTTCATCAATGAATTGATATTTCGGCGGAAGCGGATTACGTTTTTTACGTAAGTTAAGTTTAATCGATTGACCTAAAATTTCGGCTAATTCTTCTTTTGTAATCCCTTCTTGTTTTAAGAATTCTTTGTATTTTGTAATGCGTTCTTTGCGTAGCGCTTCCGCCTGCTCAAGTTTTGCCAATTCATCGCGCTTGATTTTTGCGACAGCATCTAATTTAGAAATTACAGTTTCGATTTGTTCAATGGTTAAACTACGGGCGGCGCTACGCAAATAACGATAATTAATTAAATCTTTGGCTAATTGGTTCATTGTGTACCTCATATTTTAATTATGATAACAAAAAGCAATTTGCATAATAACGAAAATATGATTCAGGGTAAATATAAATTTATAGGATAACGATTTGTATATTATTAATGCATTATTATTTTAAAATGATTTTTTATTGGCTTTTATTTATATTTTCGGGTAATCTTTAGCTATCCTACGAATGTAGAGGTGCAATGATTATAAGTATTTTTTTCGAGTGGATAACGAAGACGAAAAAAGAAAGGAATTATTGCCGAAATCAACGGAAAGTCGTTTCCTTTGGTTGGTAGCGTTGTCGAAAGAAACGTTACTGTCATAGTTTTTTTATTAACTATGGAGCGCTACGGTTAGGTGGTCATTCTTTTGCCATTATTTACCTAAGCCTCCATTAATTTAGAGATAACTTAATGGAACTCATCAATTATTCAACTTCAATTCTCTCCATTATTCCGGCGTTATTAGCAATCGTTTTGGCGATTGCCACTCGCCGCGTATTGGTTTCATTGAGCGCAGGGATTATTGTCGGTGCACTCATGTTAAATAATTATGCCATCGGCCATACTTTCACTTATTTGGTTCAAAATGTCACTTCATTAGTTTACAGCGACGGCGCGATCAACTCGAATATGCACATTGTTTTATTCCTATTATTGTTGGGTATTTTGACCGCACTTTTAACCGTTTCAGGCGGCAATCAAGCTTTCGCGGAATGGGCGCAAAAACGAATTAAAGGCCGTCGCGGCGCTAAGCTCTTGGCGGCATCGTTGGTTTTCGTTACCTTTATTGACGATTATTTCCACAGCCTTGCTGTCGGTGCGATAGCCCGCCCCGTTACCGATCGTTTTCATGTTTCCCGCGCAAAATTAGCCTATATTTTAGACTCGACCGCCGCACCGATGTGTGTAATGATGCCGATTTCAAGCTGGGGTGCCTATATTATTACGTTGGTCGCAGGATTATTAGCCTCTTATTCCATCACCGAATACACCCCTATCGGCGCATTTGTGGCAATGAGCTTAATGAATTTTTATGCTATTTTTTCATTGTTGTTGGTCTTTTTTGTTGCCTATTTTTCGTTTGATATCGGTTCAATGGCGAGACATGAGCGTTTAGCGTTGGAAAATGCTGCCGAAAATCAAGTTGCTGAATCCGACCGTGTTAAAGGCGGGGTACGTAATCTGATTTTACCGATTATCGTCTTAATCGTGGCGACCGTTTCAATGATGATGTACACCGGTCGCGTCGCTTTATCTGAGGCGGGTAAAACGTTCAGCGTATTAGGCGCCTTTGAAAATACGACCGTAGGTATTTCCTTGGTTGTCGGTGGGACAAGTGCGGTCATTATGGCAACCGTTTTAATTTTAACGGATGGTCGGGTATCCGGCGCCGAATACGTCAAAGCGTGGTGGTTAGGGATAAAATCTATGCTCGGCGCCATTGCAATATTATTTTTTGCTTGGACAATCAATAAAGTTGTTGGCGATATTCAAACCGGTGCTTATTTATCTTCTTTAGTGAGCGGCAATATTCCGGTGGCCTTTTTACCCGTAATTCTTTTTGTATTGGCTTCGGCAATGGCTTTTTCTACGGGAACCAGCTGGGGAACCTTCGGGATTATGTTGCCGATAGCCGCCGTAATGGCCTCAAGCACCGCACCGGAATTGATGCTGCCTTGTCTTTCTGCCGTGATGGCGGGGGCGGTTTGCGGCGATCATTGTTCACCGGTTTCGGATACCACGATTTTGTCTTCTACGGGCGCAAAATGTAACCATATCGATCACGTGACAACGCAGCTGCCTTACGCTTTAACCGTTGCTTTGGCAACAGCTGTGGGATACATCGTCGTCGGCTTTACGCAATCGGGCATTGCAGGATTTGTGAGCGCAGGATTTGCTTTAGTGGTATTCATTTTCGCCTTGAAAAAATATTAAAACGTGAATTTGATCACAACTTTTAATAAAAAATTTAATTTTGAATAATTTATAAAATGCGGCATAAAGTCGCATTTTTTATTATTTTAAGTTATTTTCCTTTATAAAATACTAAATTTATATTATTTAATAGTTTTAAATATTTATTTGCTCGTGTTTTTAACCGTATCATGCCCTAGACAAGTATTTTTATCGGAGTATGATTTTGTGCGTTAATTGAAAATATTTATCGCAACTGAAAAGTGCGGTCAATTTTAGGAGAGAAAGATGAAAAAATTATCTGGGGCGGAAATGGTTGTCCAATCTTTATTGGATGAGGGCGTTGAATATTTATTCGGTTATCCCGGCGGCGCTGTGTTAGATATTTATGATGCTATTCACAGTGCCGAAGGCATTGAACATATTTTAGTTCGTCATGAACAAGCGGCCGTCCATATGGCCGATGGTTATGCCCGCTCCACCGGAAAAGTCGGCTGTGTGCTCGTTACTTCCGGCCCCGGCGCCACGAATGCGATTACAGGAATTGCGACGGCGTATTCCGATTCCATTCCGTTAGTGGTTATTTCCGGTCAAGTTCCTTCGTCGTTGATCGGCAGCGATGCATTTCAAGAATGTGATATGGTCGGAATCTCCCGCCCGGTAGTAAAGCATAGTTTTTTGGTTAAACGTGCGGAAGAGATTCCAGAAACGATTAAAAAAGCGTTTTATATCGCTGCAACAGGTCGTCCCGGCCCGGTTGTGATTGATATTGCCAAAGATGCCGTTAATCCGACGCATAAGTTGCCTTACGAATATCCTCAATCTGTCACGCTTCGTTCATATAATCCAACGATTCAAGGGCATAAGGGACAAATTAAAAAGGCGTTAAAAGCCCTTTTAGTCGCTAAAAAACCGATTTTATTCGTCGGCGGCGGTGCGATTACAGCCGGTTGCTATTCTCAATTATTACAATTTGCCGAGCGGCTGAATTTGCCGGTAACTTCTTCATTGATGGGGTTAGGCGCCTTTCCGTCAACACATGGCCAATTTTTGGGTATGCTTGGTATGCACGGAACTTATGAAGCAAACACGGCCATGCATCATAGCGATTTAATTCTCGGTGTCGGTGTACGCTTTGATGATCGCACCACAAATAATCTGAGTAAATATTGCCCGAATGCCAAAGTCATACATATTGATATTGATCCGGCTTCGATTTCTAAAACGGTGCCGGCGGCCATTCCTATTGTGGGGGATGCCGCTAATGTGCTTGATGAATTTTTAAGTTTGCTGGATGAAGAAGATGTCATAAAAGGCAAACCTTCGTTAGAAGCGTGGTGGGAAGAAATCGCCGGTTGGAAGGCCAAAAACTGCCTTGAATTTGACCGCACTTCGAGCACAATTAAACCGCAGCAAGTGATTGAAACGATTTACCGAATCACGCAAGGGAAGGCATACATTGCCTCTGATGTCGGTCAACATCAAATGTTCACCGCGTTGCATTATCCTTTCGATGCGCCGCGTCATTGGGTCAATTCCGGCGGGTTGGGAACCATGGGATTTGGTTTGCCAGCAGCGTTGGGCGTTAAGTTGGCGCATCCAAGCGATACGGTGGTTTGTATCACGGGGGACGGCAGTATTCAAATGAACATTCAGGAATTATCAACGGCTAAACAATACGACATTCCAATTGTCATTATTTGCTTGAACAACCATTTCTTAGGCATGGTAAAACAATGGCAGGATTTGATTTATGCCGGTCGACATTCACAAACTTATATGAATTCGTTGCCTGATTTTGTCAAATTGGCCGAATCTTACGGATTGGTCGGGATCGGCATTAATCATCCGGCTGAATTGGAAAGTAAGCTGGCGGAAGCCTTTGCGATAAAAAATAAATTGGTTTTTGTCGACATTAATATTGATGAAACGGAACACGTTTATCCGATGCAAATTCGAGGCGGCGCAATGAATGAAATGATTTTAACCAAACCGGAGGAGGAAAAAGCCGATGCGTAGAGTATTATCCGTTTTATTAGAAAATGAATCCGGTGCATTGTCCCGAGTCGTCGGACTTTTTTCTCAACGCGCATTTAATATTGAAAGCCTGACTGTCGCTCCGACAGATGATCCGACGCTGTCGCGTATGACGATTGAAGCGGTCGGGGATGAAAAAGCGCTAGAACAAATTGAGAAACAATTACATAAATTGATCGATGTATTTAAAGTGATCAACCTAAGCGAACATGAACATGTAGAGCGTGAAGTCATGTTGTTAAAAGTGCGGGCGACAGGCCCCTCTCGTGATGAAATTAAACGCCTGGCGGATATTTTCCGCGGACAAATTGTCGACGTGACAACGAAATCCTATACGATTCAGCTGGCAGGAACAAAAGATAAATTAAACGCTTTTGTTGCGGCGGTAACGGAAGAGACATCAATTCTTGAAATCGCCCGCTCGGGGCTAATTAGCCTTTCACGCGGCGAAAAAAATATGTTGTAAGATGTTTTACGGCAAAAAGTGCGGTCGATTTAAAAAACGTTTTTGAAAACGACCGCACTTTCCATTGATTATTTCCCGTCTGCTGCTAATTGCAATGGCGGAACAGGCTTGCTGATTCTTGCATAAAATTCCACCACGAAATCATCGAAGCGATCGTCTTCAATGGCTTGGCGGA
>CAURMH010000042.1:0-13545 GCA_963525745.1 uncultured Pasteurellaceae bacterium
GCGTGTTTGTCGGTGTGCGTACCGCAAATGAACAAGAAAAAGCCGACATCATCGCTGATCTCACGCAAAACGGTTTCGATGTGGAGGATATGTCTGATGATGACATCGCCAAAACCCATGTGCGTTATTTAATGGGCGGACGGGTGGCAGGACATCACGAGCGTTTATACACTTTCGAGTTCCCGGAACAAAAAGGCGCGTTGTTAAGATTCTTAGAAACCCTGCAAAATCGCTGGAATATCTCTCTCTTTCATTACCGTGCTCACGGGGCGGATTACGGCAATATCCTCGCCGGTTTTCAACTGGGACAAGGCAGTACTGCCGAATTCGATCAGGTATTGGAACAGCTGGGTTATGTATATCAAAATGTGACTGATAGTAAATCTTACCGCTATTTTTTAAGGTAAATAAGATTACTTATAGTTTATTGTTTCTTAAGTCATGAGTTTTTTGAAAGAAAAATTTTAATTTTGTGACGCAGATCACAAAATTAAGAATAAGTTTTAGTAATAATGCGCGAGACATGGTATAAATAATCACCTTTTTGGAAATTACTTTCCTTAACTAAATCAAAAACTTTAAGTTTTTGGTCCGTACATCACAATACTAAGGCATTGACTGAAGAGGGTTTATGAATCGTTTAAATCTCTGTAAACAGCACTTAGATTCTATCTGTGCTCAATTAAATAATTTAGTTGGTAATATCACATATAAACATCTTTTTACGGGGTATGGGTTATACCATAGTAAAGTAGATATGTTTGCAGTAGTGCAAGGTGGAAGGTTGTACATAAGAGCCGAGGGCAGCTTAGAAAGTACTTTCCTCAAATTGGGAGGGGTTCCCTTTACGACGGATGAATTAAATAAGCGTTTTGCATTATCGCATTACTATTGCTTTGAGGATTCTGTTTTAAAAGATACTACTTTATTAAAAAAACTTGTCATTTCATCAATAAAGCAAGTTAGAGAGCAAAAAATTGATAAGGCTTTACATAAAGCTAAGAGTATTAGAGAGTTACCTAATTTTACTGCCAGGCATGAGAAGGTTTTGGCGTTAATTGGTATCACAACGGTAGATGAGTTTAAAGCCGTTGGTCCAGAAGAGGTGTTTGTTCGTCTAAAAAAGCAAGGAGTTCAAGTTAGTTTGAATTACTACTGGAAGTTACTTGGAGCGTTCCTTAATAAAAATAGTGAGTTTCTTACTGAAGCTGAAAAGGAAAAAGGGCTAGAGAAACTTAGTGAGCTGCTTGCTGCTAATGGATTTAGGAGATATAAAATACCAAAAGATGCTTAAAAAAGCATCAATTAATTCCTTTGTTTAACAAAGGAATTGCAAAGTATTTCAAAAGGTTATAATCCAGAAAAATGACGACGCAGAGTTGTGAATTAAAGGTTTTACAATTGCGTCGTTATTTTTTTTGCTCTTTAATGTGGGGTAGTGGCAATATTTGCATAGATAGAAACAAAAAATTTGGTGCGAAAAAATGCGGTGAAGTCCCTGTTTATGGGGCTTTGTTGTTTTTAGGGGGTAGTAGTTATGCAAATAATGAAAATGGTGAGAATTGGTGAAAAAATTGTCGGAAATTGTGTTTTTATTTGCATAGTAATGGGCAGTTTTTAAACATTTTTAAAAATCGCTTTCATTAATAACGACACTATGCTTCTGCCGTTGATATCAGACCGGAACAAGGTAGCTTAAAAGTTTATGACCTAAAAGGAAATTTACTTGGCGCTGCATCAAGATGAAATTAACCCCATTCGGAGAAAGAAAATGAAAGAATAGCTCGCCAAATTTATGGAGCTAAAAGGGATAATCCAAACACAGGTATCAAAAGCTTTCGGAAATCCTACCTGGTAGTTAGCCAATATTTATTAAAAGGCATTTATAGTTTTTTGTTTTTAGCCAATATAAAAATGTCCGGTAGGGGAAAATCAAAAATACATTCAAAATCAACCGCCCTTTAGGGCGAATGTGATTCGCCTCTACAAATAAATTCCTAAATTTTCAAGTTCGAAGGAGTATACTCCTTTTACTTCCTGTTGACATAGGAAGTAAATATATCTTGGATAAAATTAAGGAGTTAGAATGAAAAGTGTATTTTCTAAATTTTTATTGGTATTTGTTATGTTAGGTTTTGTAAATATATCTTATGCCACAATGGGATTTTTAAAGCGTGAAGAAGTTAGTGGATTGAATAAGATTTGCTACTATGATGTTTTAGGGTCTATGAAAACAGTGAATGTTCCATCTCACGTCCTTTGTCCTGTCACTTATGATTTCTAATAGGTAGTATTATTTTATGAATAATACGTATTAGAGCATTCATTTAATGCAGCATTATTTACTACCTTCTCAATAACTTCAGTTATTTCATCAAATGTTCTAGCAGGATAATCATCAAATAAATCTTCTATTGTGGAAATTAAGAAATATTCAAATATAGAGTTAATGAATATTTTGGAGTCAAAGTCTATTGGCGCTAAATATCTTGGAGGCTCCAGCAATGCGTTTTTAGTTGATATCAGGGGCTCAAGGTTGGTATTACAACAACGAAGGTTACGATAACTTTTTTAATAAAGATTAAGTTTGGCAAAAAAATATCTATTGAAAAACTCAGCCAATGGGTTATGTCATGATGATCATGAGTGGGGAGTAAAGATTCCCTATGTAGGGGTAGATAAAAACGGTAAAGAGTTAGTTGTATCATATTCTATCGCTTTTACTGAAGGTGTATATAAGCAACAAATTGAAGCCGGGGTAGCTTATTTTTAGGTGTTCTCTGATTTACTTAAAGAAGATCTCCCAAAATTCGAATACTAATAATCTAAGCTCCACACACATACGTGGGGCTTTTTTACCTATTCCCTCATCTTGTGTCATAATCATCCCAAAATGAGCCTAAAAATAGGAGAAACTATGACCGCACTTAATATTTTAATTTACCCTGGTGATCACATTAAAGTCATTACCTTTTTGTTCATAAAAAACACCTATATTCGAATGTATTATCTTAGAAGTAGGCATTTTCACAAATTGTGGGGTAGTTCTAACAGAAAAAATGTTGGCCCGAAGATGGGAATCTTTTTGTTGAAATTTTCTTTCTTGAGTTGAAAAATTCATAATTAAGAATCACTTTTCCTTACAAGCGTAAAATCAATGGAGATTATGATATTTTTAAACTATTGGGTCTTTATGCGAGTGACTAGACTTTGACCTACATCTTAATTGACTATTTTGTTTACTACACCTTATCATTTTACACACGATTATTAATTGTGAAAATTAAGCTATCCTTGATATCGGCCGACACCTAATTCATCTTCTTTGCGGGTACGATTTATCACTTCTAGTGGTGATTGATTAATACGTAATTCCATACCGTCTTCGGTACGAATGACTTCTCCACGCAAAGAATTGGTATAGACATCGGTAATTTTGACATCAACAAATTTCCCTATCATGTCAGGTGAACCTTGAAAATTAACAATACGGTTATTTTCTGTGCGTCCTGTTAATTCCATAATATCTTTTTTGGACGGGCCTTCTACGAGGATGCGTTGCTCAGTCCCCAGCATTCGACGACTGTATTGTGCTGCTTGTTGATTAATACGTTCTTGTAATATGTAAAGTCGCTGTTTCTTTTCTTCTTCGGAAACATTATCTTCCATATCCGCCGCAGGTGTACCCGGACGAGCCGAATAGATAAAACTGAAACTCATATCAAAATTTACTTGTGAGATGAGGTTCATTGTTTGTTCAAATTCTTCTCCCGTTTCTCCAGGAAAGCCCACAATAAAATCTGAACTGATTTGAATGTTGGGACGTACTGCGCGTAATTTGCGAATAATTGATTTATATTCTAGTGCCGTATGGCCTCGTTTCATCATCGTTAAGATTCGATCAGAACCAGATTGAACCGGTAAATGAACAAAGCTGACCAATTCAGGCGTATCGCGATAAACATCAATAATATCGTCAGTAAATTCGATCGGATGACTCGTGGTAAAACGTAGTCGATCGATACCATCAATTGCGGCAACTAAACGCAGCAATTCTGCAAAGGTACAGACTCCACCGTTGTGGGTTGGTCCTCGGTAAGCATTTACATTTTGTCCTAATAAATTAACTTCTCGGACCCCTTGTGCAGCAAGTTGAGCAATTTCAAATAATACGTCGTCTAATGGCCGGCTGACTTCTTCACCACGAGTGTAAGGAACGACACAATAAGTGCAGTATTTGTTACAACCTTCCATAATTGATACAAAGGCGGTTGGCCCCTCTGCTTTAGGTTCTGGCAGACGATCAAATTTTTCAATCTCGGGAAAACTCACATCTACGACCGCACTTTTTCCGCCACGAATTTGATTGATCATTTCGGGTAGGCGATGAAGTGTTTGAGGTCCAAAAACAATATCTACATACGGGGCTCGAGCACGAATTTGTTCTCCTTCTTGGGAGGCAACACAGCCACCGACACCGATAACTAATTGTGGATTTTGTTTTTTTAGTTCTTTCCAGCGACCTAATTGGTGAAAGACTTTTTCCTGCGCCTTTTCTCGAATAGAGCAGGTGTTTAGTAATAAGACATCAGCTTCTTCAGGAATATCGGTTAATTCTAAGCCATGCGTCGTTAACAGGAGATCGGCCATTTTAGATGAATCATATTCGTTCATCTGGCAACCCCATGTTTTGATGTGTAGTTTTTGTGTCATATTGTTAAAATAATTAATTTAATAATCGATTAAAAATGGTCGGTCATTGTACAGACTCATCGAGATTCTGGCTAGATAAAATTCTGAAGTCAGTGGTGTAGATAAAAACGATACGCTGAACTTAATTGCTCATCTTTTAGAGTTGTATATTTCCGTCGTAAATATGAGTAGCATCACCGGTCATATAGAGAGGGGTATCCGGCCCCTGCCATTCAATAAATAAACGCCCTCCAGGCAACTCGACTTGCACTTCATTTGCCAATACCCCTTGCATGATGCCTACCGCAACCGCAGCGCAAGCACCACTGCCGCAAGCCTGAGTTTCACCGGTTCCACGTTCATAAACGCGTAATTTAATATGATGAGGATCTTCCACCTGCATGAATCCGACATTGACTCGTTCGGGAAAGCGTTCATGGCTTTCAAGTAAAGCACCTAACTCCTTAACGTTAGCCTTTCGAATATCCTCTACTTGCATAACACAGTGCGGATTTCCCATGGAAACAACACCGCATAGCACCGTTTGAATATGAGTGCGTAAAATGTAATTTTTTTCAAATTTATTAGCAATAAATGGAATTTTATTAGGTTCCCACTCCGGTTCACCCATATTGACCCGAATTAGTCCATCGTCCTTGACGGTTAACAGCATTCGCCCTTTTTGTGTACTAACGGCAATATCTTTTTTATTTGTCAGTCCCTTAAGAGTAACAAAGCGCGCAAAACAACGTGCCCCGTTGCCACACTGAGACACTTCGCTTCCATCCGCATTGAATATCCGATAGTGAAAATCTAGATCAGGATCGTAAGGCGGCTCCACAATCAAAAGCTGATCAAAACCGATTCCACGATGGCGATCAGCTAGACGTTTAATTATTTCTTCCGTGAAATAAACATTCTGTGTTACAGCGTCAACGACAACAAAATCATTACCCAAACCATGCATTTTGGAAAATAGCATTTTCCGATCCTTTCTTATTTTATAAATTTCGGCATTATAAGGAGCCGTTAAGGGAATAGCAAACAAACGAAGTGCGGTCAAAAAACAAATGTTTTGATATTACATCCAGGCATTATTCCGAATAATACCGACGGCAATCCCTTCTATTTCAAAATAAGGCTGTTCCAATAAATTGATTACGATTGGTTGAAACTCTTCATTTTCGGCATGTAAATAAACGACATTACCTTTACGTTCAAGACGCTTAACCGTGACTTCATCTTCAATTCGGGCGACGACAATTTGACCGTTTCGTACGTCTTTTGTGCTATGTACGGCAAGCAAATCACCGTCTAATATGCCGATATTTTTCATAGATTGTCCGTAAACTTTTAGTAAAAAGTCCGCCTGTGGCTTAAACATATTTGCATCTATGCGGTAAGTGCCTTCTACATGCTGTTCGGCCAAAATTGGCTCGCCAGCCGCTACTCTTCCGATTAAAGGTAGTCCCTCGTGTTCTTCATAACTGTTATCATTATCGTCTAAAATGCGAATTCCTCTTGAAGCGCCGGCAACTATTTCAATTGCACCTTTACGCGCTAATGCTTTTAAATGTTCTTCCGCCGCATTTGGCGATTTAAATCCTAACTCGCGGGAGATTTCTGCCCTTGTGGGGGGGATTCCTGTTTTTTCCAAATGGCGTTTTAATAAATCCAGTACTTCTTGCTGTCTAACGGTTAATGGTCGCATATATACCCCTGTTCTTATATACAGAATATCTGTTATTATATACAGAAATTAATTCTACTTTCAATCTTATTTTTTGTTATCTTTCATATAAATATTGATTAATTTGCATGAAAAACAATTAATTAGGCTTTATGTAAATCTTATTCAATTTAATTTAATGAATATGTTAGAATGCGAAAAGTTTATAACGAGAGAGAATCTTATTATGTCAGGCATTGTGAGTACTTATCGTAAATTATTAGAACTACCGCTTTCACTTTTAGTCAAAAATAATCCAATTCCCGCGCAGCCGATAGAAGAGTTACGGCTCAATTTGCAGCAGCCTGTTGTTTATGTGTTGCCTTACACTTCTCAAACTGATTTTGTTATTTTTCGTCGTAATTGCCTCAATGTGGGTTTACCTGATCCTGCGGAAAAAAATCTTATTAACGGCATGTCGTTACCTCGCTATGTCTATTTGGACGAAGGTCGGCGTTTCTTTAAATCTAAAGGCGCAAAAGATGAAACGACGAAAATTTTCAATAAATACTTAGAATTACACCGCACTTTAAGTGATTTGGATGTGCAATTAATTCCCGTTTCCGTTCTCTGGGGGCGTTCTCCGGGTCGTGAAAACGGGACTCGTTTGCCTAACTTACGTTTACTGAACGGGATGCAAAAAATATTTGCCGCCATCTGGTTCGGGCGAGATACATTCGTACGTTTTTCGCAAGCGCTTTCACTGCGTTATATGGTTCAAGCGCATGGTTCCGATGAGAAAATAGCTCAAAAATTAGCACGTGTGGCAAAAATGCATTTTGCCAAACAACGTATGTCGGCGACGGGGCCACGTTTGCCAAATCGACAAGCGATGTTTAATAAATTATTAAATTCAGAAACGATCAAAGCGGCTATTGATGATGAAGCAAAAACAAAGAATATCAGCCACAGTAAAGCATACGCCGAAGCGGAAAAGATTCTGAACGAAATCGCCGCCGATGTTAGTCATTCGAGTTTGCGTGCAGTCGATCGTTTTTTACGTTGGCTTTGGAATAAATTATATTCCGGTATTAATGTTCAAAATGCCGATCGCGTCCGTAAATTAGCGCTGGAAGGCCATGAAATCGTTTATGTGCCTTGTCATCGCAGTCATATTGACTATTTATTGCTTTCCTATGTTCTTTATCATCAGGGGTTGGTTCCGCCTCATATTGCTGCCGGAATTAATTTAAATTTTTGGCCAGTGGGTCGAATGTTTCGCAGTTGGGGCGCCTTCTTTATTCGGCGAACCTTCAAAGGCAATCGTTTGTATTCGGCCATTTTTCGTGAATACTTAGCCGAGCTGTTTCATCGCGGCTATTCCGTCGAGTATTTTATTGAGGGAGGGCGTTCTCGTACGGGACGCTTATTGGCGCCTAAAACCGGCATGATGTCAATGACTCTGCAAGCGCTACAACATAACCAAACTCGTCCGATATCTGTCGTTCCCGTATATATCGGTTATGAACATGTTTTGGAAGTGGATACTTATGCAAAAGAATTACGTGGTGCCGCAAAAGAGAAAGAAAATGCGGGGCTCGTATTACGCGTTATCAAAAAATTGCGTAATTTAGGTCAGGGATTTGTTAATTTCGGCGAGCCGATTACTTTATCAAATTTCCTCAATCAATATTTCCCCGAATGGAAAGAACAAACTGATGACGATAAACCGCAGTGGTTTAATCAAGCTGTCGATACAATCTCCAATCGGGTTATGGTTAATATTAATAAAGCCGCCGCGATAAACGCGATGAACTTAGTGGGAACCGCTCTCCTGTCTTCCCGCCAGCGCGCACTTGCGAGAGAACAATTATTGGAGCAATTGACCAGTTATCAGGAAATGCTACAAAACGCGCCTTATTCCGATGATATGACGATTCCCGCCGAGCCAGCAGATAAATTGCTCAGTCATGTGTTAAATCTGGATCGTGTCGGCGTACTGGTTGAAAAAGACAACTTCGGCGAGATAGTTCGTTTAGAGCGAACTTCGGCAGTATTAATGACCTATTATCGTAATAATATTCAACATTTATTCGTGTTGCCTTCTCTGGTGGCGAGTCTCGTGTTGCATTATGAAGCGATCCAAAAAGACCTCTTGCTGGAAGCCATTAATAAAATCTACCCATTTTTAAAGGGCGAGCTTTTCTTGCATTTTGGTGAAAATGAGTTAAAACCTCAAATTGAGAAAATTATTGCCGAATTTACACGTCAAGGGGTGATTAATTCTAATGATAGCTTTTTATCACTCAGTCGTTCGAAAGTACGTATTTTACAGCTGTGGTCCGCCGGAATTCGAGAAATTCTGCAACGTTATTACATTACCGTCAGTATCTTACGTAAAGACCCGACAATCTCACGTAATGCTTTAGAAAAAGAAAGTCAATTGGTCGCTCAACGCCTATCTGTATTGCATGGTATTAATGCGCCGGAATTTTTTGACAAAGCCGTATTTACCGCTTTTATCGGCAATCTCAAAGAACAAGGTTATTTTGATGACAAAAATAAGAAACTCATTGAGATGTGCGCTATTCTTGAGCATTTAATTTCAACCGAAATTTGCCTAACGATTAATGGTGCGGTGGATAAAGCGGAAGAGACTGAGTTAAAAGAGGCGTCGTAAGCATCCGTTTTAATATTAAAGTGCGGTCAAAATCTCCGGCGTTTTAGTCAATACCAAAAATGTCGATGTTTTACAAAAAGTATTTCTGACATTTATCATTTTGATAGAAGATATTATGAAACAAAAAATGCCTCTTTTGGGGATTAGCGGTTACAGTGGCTGCGGTAAAACGACATTGTTAGAAAAATTGCTCCCGCATTTAAACCGATTGGGTTTGCGGGTTTCCGTTATTAAACACAGCCACCATAATGCGCATGTGGACAAAGAAGGAAAAGATAGCTGGCGAATGAAAGAGGCCGGCTCAAAGCAAGTGATTATGGCCTGCGACAATCGTTGGGCCTTAATGACGGAAACGTCTTCCCCGACAGATTTGTATTATTTAAGTGAACAATTTGATTCGACCTTGACGGATCTTGTTTTAGTGGAAGGGTTTAAACACGAGCCGATTCCTAAGATTTTGTTGCATCGCCGGGAAATGACAAAATCGTTACCTGAAATTGACCCGAATGTAGTTGCTTTGGCAACAAATTATTTTATTAAAACCGACCGCACTTTATTGGATCTCAATAACATTGATGAAATCGCTCAGTTTGTTTACCGCTGGTTTACACGGCATAAACGTGAATATTATGAACCGAGGCGCTGACGCACAATTTCAAACAAACACACTCCGGTAGCCACTGAAACATTCAGCGATGATACAGAACCGGCCATCGGAATACTGATAAGTTGATCGCAGTGTTCGCGGGTTAAACGTCGCATTCCCTCGTCCTCCGCCCCCATCACAAGCGCTAACGGGCCGGTCAACTTAGTTTGATAAATCGTTTCCGCAGCTTCTCCTGCCGTACCCACCACCCAAATATTGTAGTTTTGTTGCAAATCGCGCAAGCTACGCGAAAGATTGGTCACGCGAATTAACGGAACGCTTTCTGCAGCACCGCAAGCCACTTTACGGGCAATTGAAGTAAGTTGCGCCGATTTGTCTTTCGGTACAATTACCGCATCCACACCGGCAGCCTCCGCCGAACGCAAACAAGCGCCGAGATTATGCGGATCCGTGACGCCATCTAACACGAGCAACAATGGATTTTGTTTAACGGTAAGAATGGCATCCAAATCGTTTTCATTCAGCTCTTTCGCCGCTTGCACACGTGCAATCACCCCTTGATGAACTTCACCGTCCGCTTTTTTATCCAATGTTTGGCGATTGACAAACTGTACACCGATACCAAGCGTGTAAAGCTGATTTAACAATGGTTGCAAACGTTTATCTTCACGCCCCTTTAACACGAAAACCTCAATTAATCGTTCCGGCGCATGGGCTAAAATACTATTGACGGCATGAATACCATAGATTTGTTCTGACATTGATTTTTCCTATAGTGCGGTTGCTCAATATTAAACGAAACAGTGCGATATATGACCGCACTTAATCATTTTCCACTAAATTGTCGGTATTGTTTCCGCTAACACATCATATTTTTTATTCATTTCAGTGGCCCAGTTTGTTAAATGTGGGAAATGTTTAGTAAGATCGATATCCATTTTATCCGCTCTAAACAACCACCAATCGATAAAACAAACCGCGGTAATCGTACCTAAATTCAACGCCGTGCCGAACTCATCCAATGCCGCTTCAAGTTGTTGGAAACTGCGGAAGTTGCGTTCATGCACTTGTTCGTGGCGAGCTTTCCACCATTCGTTTTCAGGGCGGAACATTTTCTCGGCAATCACAGGCATCGTGTTTTCGGAGATGCCGTCTACCAAGTTATGCAATGCCAAGATGTTCCAGTGAATTTTGCCCTCTTTCGGTAACAAGGCCGTGTTTGTACCTTTATTATCCAAGTATTCCGCAATTAATAGACTACCGTAAAGCCAACGACCGCAGTTGCGTTGAAGCGCCGGAACACGCCCAAGCGGGTTTGCTTGGTTGTGTGGTGAGTTCGCATCAAAGGAAGCCGTGATACGGTTGAACTCGATTTTCTCTTCCAAATTGTGATGTTTAATCACTGCCATCACTTTGCGCGCAAAGGGGCTGGTAGTGGAATACCAGAGTTTCATAGTCAATTCTCCTTAAAAATTACTTATAAATTGCTTAAGCGATTTATTCTTCCCTTCAGAGCCGTTGATAAACCAATGTTAAAAAATTTTCGGGTTTTTGACCGCGCTTTTTAGAACCCTAAATTCTATTTCCGTTTTTTTAGATTTTTTGAAACTTCATTCTTTTTAACCGTACTTTTACGTTTTTTCGACGCTTTTGGCGGTAATTCTTTAAAGTTTTTTTTAACTTTATCTTTTGCCGTTTTGCCTGCTCGGCGAGGTTTGCGCTCACTGCCGACAAGGGAAAAATCCATCATTTTTTGTGCTAAATGGACGGCTTCCACGCGAATACGCACCTTATCGCCCAGTCGATATTGCATTCCGCTGTTTTCGCCGATTAAGCGCTGTTTCGCCGCATCCAATTGGTAATAATCGTTTTCCAAAGAAGAAATATGCACCAATCCGCTAATCAATAAATCGTCCAAGCGCACGAATAAACCGAAACTCGTTACGGAAGAAATCACACCGTTAAATTCGCTGCCGATGTGATCCTGCATATATTCGCACTTCAGCCAATCGGCCACTTCGCGCGTAGCTTCGTCGGCGCGGCGTTCGGTCATGGAGCAATGCTCGCCCAGTAAATCTATTTCTTCCACCGAATAATGGTAACCGCCACTATTGGTTGTTTTGCGTTTGGCGCCTTGTTCTTTGGCAAGCAAATATTTAATGCCGCGATGCAGCGTGAGATCGGGATAACGGCGAATCGGCGAAGTAAAATGGGCGTACTCTTCCAACGCCAAACCGAAATGCCCGATATTATCCGCGTTGTACACCGCTTGGCTCAATGAACGTAGCAACATGGTTTGAATTAATTCGTGATCCGGCCGCGCTTTCACTTTTTCCAATAGCGCCGCGTAATCTTTCGTAGTTGGCTTTAACGCGCCACCTAATGTCAAACCGAGCTCGCTTAAAAAGCTGCGGAACGATGTTAGTTTTTCTTCGCTCGGCGCGGCATGAATACGGTATAACGCCGGTTCTTTATGTTTTTCCATAAAATTCGCCGCCGCAATATTTGCCAAAATCATACATTCTTCAATGATTTTATGTGCATCGTTGCGCACCACGGGTTCAATGCGGTCGATTCTGCCCATGGCGTTGAAAATAAACTTGGTTTCGATGGTTTCGAAATCAATAGCACCGCGTTGATGGCGCGCGCCGAGCAAGGCTTGATACAAATGATGAAGTTCTTCCAAATGCGGTACAAGGGCAGCATAACGCTCACGCAATGCTTTATCACCTTCCAGTATGTTCGCCACTTTAGTGTAGGTTAACCGCGCATGGGAATTCATCACGGCTTCATAAAAGTGATAATCCGTCAGTTTACCTTTGGCGGAAATTCGCATTTCGCACACCATGCACAAGCGATCCACTTGCGGATTAAGGGAACACAAACCGTTCGATAAAATCTCCGGCAACATCGGCACCACGCGATTCGGGAAATACACGGAATTGCCACGATGATAGGCTTCCGTATCCAATGCCGAGCGCAAACGCACGTAATAACTCACATCCGCAATCGCTACCCAAAGTTTCCAGCCTTTGCCGTGTTTTTCGCAGTAAACGGCATCGTCGAAGTCGCGCGCGTCTTCGCCATCAATGGTGACCAACGGCAAAGTGCGTAAATCCACGCGGCCTTTTTTCGCGTCTTCCGGCACCTCTTCGCTGAATTTTTTCACGTATTTTTCCACCGCACTTGGGAATTGGTGCGGAATATCATGATTGCGCAAGGCAATTTCCACTTCCATGCCTTTCGCCATATTGTCGCCTAGAATCTCACGGATAACGCCGACAGGTTGATTAAAGCCGGCGCTGCGTTCTTGTAATTCCACTACAACAACTTGTCCCATACGGGCGCCATTGCGGTGCTCATTTGGCACCAGAATATCGCGCCCAATGCGGTTGTCATCCGGCACCACATAAGCGAAACCATTTTCCAAAAAGAAACGACCGACAATTTGTTTTTTGCGGTTTTCCAGCACACGCACAATACGTACTTCACGCCGCCCACGGCGATCCAAGCCCATCGGTTGCGCCAATACGAAATCGCCGTGCATCACGCGTTGCATTTGATGATTCGGAATAAATAAATCGTCTTTTTGCCCTTCCACCTGCAAAAATCCAAAGCCCTCGCGATGGCCGATGACGGTACCTTTGAGCAAATCCAATTTTTCCGGAAGCGCATAACGTTTGCGTTTGGTAAACACAAGTTGCCCGTCATTTTCCATCGCGCGCAAACGGCGGCGTATTCCTTCAATTTGTTTTTCGTCATGAATCGAAAGTGCGGTCAAAATTTCTTCCCGATTCATCGGCGCATTATTCTCGCGAATCACGTTTAAAATAAACTCACGGCTTGGAATCGGATTGTCGTATTTTTCCACTTCCTGCTGATAATGCGGATCTTGGT
>CAURMH010000043.1:0-13350 GCA_963525745.1 uncultured Pasteurellaceae bacterium
TTCAACATGCCATTGATTTTATTCAGGCGCAAAACGCTTAATATTTAATCTGATAGCATTGAATTGAAAATTTAATATTGACAGACAAAGAGGCGGAATTTATCATAGCCGCCACTTATGGGGATATAGCTCAGTTGGGAGAGCGCTTGAATGGCATTCAAGAGGTCGTCGGTTCGATCCCGATTATCTCCACCAAATTAATAAAGCAAGGTAAATCACCTTGCTTTTTTTTGCCTAAAAATCAGTATTTTAGCACATTTTTTCGCACAATTATGCACTATGACTTTGTAAAATAGTATCCTATGAAGCCTCTTAGATGATCCCTTATTAAAGAACGGATACTATAAGGGTGTTTTATGGCGCGGAAAATTACAGGCTTGATGAATACATCAATAGAGCGGACAAAATAGGAACCAAACACGTCAACAGTGGGAAGAGTGGCTGACGTCAAGTCTGTCTATCGTCTAAAATTGACTGAGAGTGATTGAAATTCTAATAGATAAAAATTGACATAAAAACGTTTTAAATGGCGTTTTTATACGTTTTGTTTCTATCTGCGATTTTGTTTGCATATTTCTTCTATATTTATAAAAAACTTTTTAAGTTCATAATAATATGAAAATAAGATCATTATCTATCATTGATAAATAATATTTAAATCAATTAAAAATCTAAAATGATTAAATCGTCTTAAAGGCTTTACTCGAAACGTAAGGGACGAAATAAAAAAGATGTTTTGTGAAAGCGAAGAATTAAGTGCTGAGATATTGAATTATTTAGTTCTATTTTAGTGGTGCAAGTCTTATCCATTCCAAAAGGAGTTAAAAAAACATAATACATCTCGAAACTGGGGAGTTAATGGAATCAATTAGAATTGGTATATTTCTATACCAATTCTTTTATAACTACTTAGCCGCTTGATTTAAAAGTACGGTTGAATTTGACGAAGTTTCAACTAAAGCCACTTTATTCTCATTTAACGACATCGCTGATTTTAAACTTGCCGCCCGAACTTCTTCTACTAACTCGGACTCACCGGTCTGTTCAAAAACGTAGGCCGCCATAGTCATATCATTAGGCTCTAATTTTTCCGGTGTCGCAATAATCAATTTGAACACATCGGATGCTTTTGCAAAATCATTGTTGCGGACATATAAATATCCCAATGCACGATTTAAGCAACATTGTTCAGATGACGGTACCCGTTTGCTGCGTTTTTCTAACAATTTAATTAACTTACTGTTATCAACGGGTTGTAAACGGTTAATCTGTTTGCACAATCCATTTGGCAGTGGCGCATCATCGCTTGATTTTTTAACCGCTTCCAGAGTTAATTCGTAAGCCGATTCCTGATCGTTACAATCAATTAAACGTTGAATTAATGCGACTTTGAGATCCGGATCGTTACGGCGACTACGAGGCTGGCTTTCCCACCAGCTTAATAGCCCGTCAATGCCTTCCTCGTTCATTTTTTCATCTAATAGACCGTTTTCAATTTCTTTTTTTAAATCTGAAAATTGTTCTAATGGATAAATACCTGCGTTTTCAACAATGGATAAAATGTTATCTAACGCCTGATAAGCCTTAGAACGACGATAAATTTCAACCGCTAATTTCAGTACTTCTTTATTGCGTCCTGCCATTTCAAGTAAGCTATCGACTGAGCTACGTGCCGCAGGCAGTTTATTTTGTTGCAGAAGAATTCGTGTACGAGCAATTTCAACAAGAAGATTATCGGTGCCGGCAAGCTCAGTCGCGTTAATCAAATAACGATTAGCGCTAAATTCATCCCCTCGCTGCTGCGCCGCCTCTGCCGCTTTAATTAGATTTAAAATCGGCTCATCGGCATGTTTGGCATTTTTACCGATTAATTTTTCCGCTTTGGCATAGTCTCCTTCATTCATTTTCATTAGGCCTTCCAGCGTTTGACGCTGTGCTTTTGTGCGTTTACGGCGTGAGAACCAGCTGTAAGTATTATTACTCAGACGTAGAAAACGCGTTATTACCCATTCGATGCTATAAATGATTGCAAGACCGGCAAGAAATAAAATGATCAGCATGGTTAGCGACATTTCATAAATCGTTTCTGCGGTTTCAATGCGCACATAACCCTGATTGCCAGATAGATAAGGCCCCGCAATTAAGCCGGCAAGCAATACCGACATTAAAAATAACACTCTAAACATAATCTATCCTTATGGTTGCGGCAAGGCGGCAGGCGGTGCTTCTGCCGAGGTATTATCGTTTAACGGTTGTTCAGGCTCGACGTTAGCTTGAGGAACAGACGGCGGAGCTTCCTCTTGAACCGATGGCGTTTCAGCTTTTGGCATTTCGGATAGCGCCTTGTCCGTTTCAATTTCGATTTTCCGAACTTCTTGCGGCATGCGGCTTAGTAGTTTATCAAGCGCGGTTAGACTCTGTAATTGGCTCGGCACATCTACGTAAATAGAAAGTGCGGCCAAATTATCAAGTGATTTTAAAAATGCCTGTGTCACTTCCGCATCCGTATCAAAATAACTGCGAATCCAGGCAGCAACAGCTTCCAACGATTCTTTATATAAATCGTTTTGCTGACGCGGCACAGCCATAATCGCTAATTGCAACCGTAAACGGATATTTTCACGCAAGTAAATATCCTGATTCGGCGCCAGTAATTCTTTTTTGTTAGAATTTTGTTTCGGCGAGATACGAATAAAATGATTCAAAAATGAAATCGCACTTTTTTCCGCATTCGTTTTCCAATCATCTAACGAATCCGACAATTTATCGGTATTTGCCAGTTCATCAAAATTGACGTTTAAAATAGGCAATTCGTCAATATTATTAGCTAATGCGGATAAATTTTGCATCACCGCATTCTGATCAATGGCGGGAACAGATAAAAGCTGTTTGAGATCCTGGTTAATTGCTTGACGAATCTCCATGGATTGACTATTACCCACTTTGGCCAATGTTTCATCGGCTAATTTCAATAAAGAAACCGCCGTATCAACATCATTATCCAGCACTAATTTTCGCAACGCATTGTTTAACAAAAAATCCGCCTCGGAAAATAACCAATCCGTCGGTTGCTGAGCGTTGGTCTGCGCGCGAATTTGCTCAATTTGTGTCTGCAGTCCTGTAATTAATTGATCTTTTACAACAAGCGATTGTTCAAGTCGAGTTAATTTTTCCTGTGCGGTATTCACCTGCGTTTCCAAAGCGGTTAATTGAGCTTGCTCCTTGGCAAAATTCGGCAATGACGAGGTCTCTTTGGATGAAATTCGATCGACTTGTTGCTCAAGTGCGGTCGTCTTTTGATGAATCTCATCAACTTGTTGTTGACCGAAATAATATCCCGCTGCGCCTAAGCCAAGGGCAATGAGAATGGCCAATAAACTTAATAGGGTGCCGTTTTTTTTCACTATAGCCGGCGTATTTTCGGCGTTGGTAGACGTAGATTCTGCCGCTGCCGTATGTGGCATATCGGCGACCGCATTCGGTTCGACGACATCATGATTTTTATTTTCCGCCATAGATTTTCCTTATTTTATTTCAAGTAAAATGTCTAATAAGCTTTGATTATCTGCCCTTGGCGCAATAATCGTCCGTTTCCAACCGATTTGTTCGGCAAAATTTGCAATTCGACGGCTTACGGTGACTAAACGGCAATCTTTCAGCCACGGATGCTCCGTCTCGGGAACCAATTCAAGCAATGCCCGCACCGTTTCAAGACTCGTTGCCACAATGGTTTGAACGCCGGAACGTTTACAAACGCTGGCTTGTTCCTCATTATTGTAACAAATCGGCGTACGATGATAACATTCTAGATACTCAATCTGCGCACCGCGTAATTTCGCCTGTTGCGCAAAATACTCCCGCCCGCCGTTGCCACGTAAGATTAAGACGGTCTTGTTATTTAAATTTTGCATCGCCGGCAGATTCAGTAATCCTTCGCTCGTTTCTACCGAAAGTGGATAACGTACCGTGCCTTCGGTTTGACAGGCAAAGTATTGCGCGGTTCGATGGCCAACCGTAAAGTAATGTAAATCCTTACGCCAATGAAATCCGGTATCGTTTAAGGTTTTTGCCGCAAAATCTACCGCACTTTTAGAGACGGCGAGAACGTAATCGCCTTCTTTTAATTGGGCTAATTTGGTGGGCAAGTCGGCTAATTCGGCACCGGCCTCAATATTAAATAGCGGCAGATACAACGCTACAATTCCCGCTTGGTTTAACCAATCGACCAATTGTTTTCCACGCTCGTCGGGGCGGGTTATCAAAACAGCCATAACGTTTCCCTTATCTTTCTTATCTCTAAAAATATTTAGGCATAAATAGCGCTCAGAATTTTATCCGCCCCTTGTTTTAGGAGTTGTTCGGCGATTTGCTCACCCAAATCTTGAGCATTTTCAACCGCACTTCGTCCCTCGGCACGAATAATTGTCAAGCCGTCAACAGCACCGACCAACGCGCGTAAATAAAGTTGATTATTTTCTACAACGGCATATCCGCCGATAGGCACTTGACAGCCGCCTTGTAATTTTGCATTCATCGCACGTTCCGCGATAACGCAAGTTGTCGTCGTCGCATCGGCTAGGGGCGCCAACAGGCGTTGCACGCGCGCATCCGTCAAACGACATTCAATGCCCACCGCGCCCTGCCCCACCGCCGGTAGTGATTGCGAGACAGGAATAAAAGAGGCGATACGCTCTTCCATGCCTAAGCGAATAAGCCCCGCAGCGGCCAAAATAATCGCATCATAATCACCGATATCTAATTTACTTAAGCGCGTACCGACATTACCACGTAAGGATCGAATATCCAAATCAGGACGAGCTTGTTTTAATTGGCATTGACGACGCAAGCTGGAGGTGCCGACGACGGCACCTTGCGGCAATTCGTCTAAACGGCGATAATGATTGGAAACAAAGGCATCGCGAGGATCTTCACGCTGGCAAATAACGCTTAAACCCAAACCAGCAGGAAAACACATCGGGACGTCTTTCATTGAATGGACGGCAATATCGGCACGTTCTTCTAATAAAGCACGTTCCAATTCTTTAACGAACAAGCCCTTACCGCCGATCTTCGCCAACGGCGTATCTAAAATCACATCGCCTTTGGTTACCATAGGAACCAGTTCTACGGCGAGTTCGGGATGTATTGCGGTTAGACGGTCTTTCACGAAATTTGCCTGCCATAAGGCAAGTGGACTTTGGCGAGTCGCAATTTTCAGGGTTTCCATAATGTGATCACACGGTGCTTTTGACTTCAATAAATGGTCGCTATCCTATCATTGTTGATAAAAAAAGTCAGTTTTGATTTAATTTTTTTGCTTTCACTTAGCCCAGATGATAGAGTACGGCAACATCGTCCCACATGAGTTGAAATCCCTTGAAACTTGATTTTACCGCAGCGAAAACGCGCATTAAGGCCTTAGATGCGCGCCGTTTAACCCGAGCGTTGGAGGATTCAAGCGAGGCGTTTCGGCATGTTTTGACACAACTCAGCCTATTATTTCAAATTAATCACCCTCTTTTACCCGGCTATGTGGACGGCGCACCATTCGGCATTGCAGATTTCCACCTTTCCGATGATCAAAAACAATTTTTGTGCAACGAATACCCCGCCGATGTCGACGGCTTAAAAAGTGCGGTTAATTTTAGCGGTATTTCACCGCCGATTTTAGGCTTGTATGTCATGGGTAGTTTCGGCTCAATCAGCCAAACGTCGCAATCGGATCTTGACGTCTGGATTTGCCATGAAGTTAATTTATCCGCTCAGGCACATCGCTCCTTACAGCAAAAAGCCGAAAAAATTACCGACTGGGCTAATCAATTTCATGTAGAAATTCATTTTTACTTTATTGATCAACAACATTTTCGGAATGGCCGGTATACCGATCCATTGACCGATGAAAATAGCGGTTCAGCTCAATATATGCTCTTACTCGATGAATTTTATCGTTCGGCCGTACGACTGGCGGGCAAGCCGTTGCTCTGGCTGCATTTGTGGGTTGAACAGGAAAAAGACTATGAAACGGAAGTCGCAAAACTGATTGAAGCGGGTAAACTTAATCCGAACGAATGGATTGATTTCGGCGGACTCGGCCAATTTTCGGCTAACGAGTACTTTGGCGCAAGCTTGTGGCAACTCTACAAAGGCATTGATTCGCCTTATAAATCCGCTTTAAAAATTCTGTTACTGGAGGCTTACTCAAAAGAATATCCGCACACCCGTCTCATTGCGCGTCAATTCAAAAACGAATTGTTCGAGGCCGAAAATCCGTCTCATCATTTTGACCCTTACATCGCCATTTTGGATAAAGTCAGCCAATATTTGACCGCACTTGGTGAGTTTAAACGCCTTAACTTTGTTCGTCGCTGTTTTTATGTAAAAGTGACTGAAGATTTAGCACTTCACGGCAACACGAGCTGGCGAACCGATTATATACAAATGTTGGCGCGCGAATGGGGCTGGTCAAAAGAATTTATCGCCGAATTAAACCGTCGTCCTTTTTGGAAAATCAAACGGGTAAAACGCAGCCACGAAACATTGATGACTTTTATGATGCAAAGCTACCGCAATTTGGTTCATTTTGCGCGTGCGAAAAAAGTCGATGCTCGCGTGATTCCGCGCGATATTGATATTCTCACGCGTAAGCTTTATACGGCCTTTGAGCCGCTTCCGGGCAAAGTCGATTTAATCAATCGGCAAATTTCCTACCACCTTGACGAATCGAATCTCACGTTTGTCGAAGTAAAAAATAATCCTCATTTTAAAGACGGCTGGTATTTAATCAATCAAGCGCCGAACCACTTAATGTTCTCGCGCGATCGCTTAATCGAATACGGCGAAACCTTAAATAAATTGGTGGCTTGGGCTTATTTTAATCATTTATTAACTGCCGAAACCGAGCTACATTTGATTAGCCGTTCGGTCGAATTGGCGACATTGCGCAATTTCGTCGCCGATTTGCGCCTTTCTTTTCCGCGCACCGTCGAAAAAGTGAGCGATGATGATTTTCTGGCACAATGCAAAATTTGTACATTAATTATCGCGGTCAACTTAACCAACGATCCGACGAAAGAACTGATGGCACAACGTGAACCGCTCTTGCCAAGCGATCTATTTAGCTTCGGGCCGTTCGAACAAAGCCTTGTCGGAAGCATTGATTTCACTTACCGCAACGTGTGGAACGAAATCCGCACCTTACATTTCGAAGGCCCGAATGCCATTTTACTGGCGTTAAAAGTGCTTTCAAATAAAATTTACCATCGCATTGCCAAACCACGTTCTATTCAAGTTTTTTGTTATAGCCGACAATATCGACGCATTTTAAAAAATTTAGTAAATGCCTTAATTAACCGCTGTGTCAGTATCCGGGTGGGAGAGGTGGAAGCGACAACTCATCGTCTCCGCGTCGCCGGCAAGAACTGGCAATTTTTCTTTGAAGAACAAGGGATTAGTTTACAGGAAATTATTTCGGATAATCAAAGTGCGGTCGGTTTTGACGATGTTTTAACGATGCGCTCAATCGACGCACACGAGCAATTCAACGACAGCGTAAAAAAATATCCGCGTGAAATTGATTTATTTGCCAGCGAAGGCTTTTTACAATTTTTCTTTGAGGACAACGCCGACGGCACGTTTAATGTCTATATTCTAGACGAAGGTAACCATCTTGAAGTATATCGTCATTGTGATGGTCAAAAGGCGGACAAAGTGCGGGAAATAAATCAAATTTACCAATCTTCGGGATTGGAAGGAAAAGAAAATCCTTATAAAATTGTGCAACGCGATTTTAATTATCCGCAATTTTATCTGTTGCAGAAAAAAAATGCCGCGATTCAGATTGTGCCGTTTCAACGTAAAGTAGCCGTATAAAGCCGCTTGGGAGGAAATATCTTATGTCAGAAAAATTAAAAGTTTTAATTATCGACGATCATCCGCTTATGCGCCGCGGAATAAAACAATTAATTGAATTAGATGCGCAGTTTGAAACGGTTGCCGATGTCGGCAGCGGTACGGAAGGCATCGCCGCAGCGCTTCAAACATCACCGGATTTAATTATTTTAGATCTGAACATGAAAGGGCTTTCCGGCTTGGATACGCTAAAAGGGTTGCGCGCCGAAGGCATTGATGCTCGGATTATTATCCTAACCGTATCCGATGCTAAAAACGATATTTTTACCTTAATCGACGCCGGGGCAGACGGCTATCTGCTCAAAGACACCGAGCCGGAAATATTGCTCGAACAAATTAAACAGGCTGCACAAGGCGAAGTGACTTTAAGCGAATCCATCAAAAAATTGCTACTGGAGCGCCAACACGAACAAGATCCGATTGATTCGCTAACCGATCGTGAAATGGACGTATTACGCCTGATTGCGACAGGCTTATCCAATAAGCAAATCGCCGGCCAATTATTTATTTCGGAAGAAACGGTCAAGGTGCATATTCGTAATTTATTGCGTAAATTAAACGTTCATTCCCGTGTCGCCGCAACGGTGCTTTATTTTGAACGAAACGGGCGTTAATTCATTTGATTCGATAAAAGTGCGGTTAAATTTTTTGGCGTTTTGTATATGGAGCCGTCCTTAAAAATTGGCAAAAATTTAACCGCGCTTTTTTATGCCGCAAGCGGGCAATTCGTTGAGTTAATTTGGTCTTTGCTGTAAACTACTCTCCCGTCTTGATACATTCTTTTATTCATCATTTTCATGTCAAAGTTAGGTTTCTTATGGCTACCAATTATATTTTTGTAACCGGCGGCGTGGTTTCGTCATTAGGTAAAGGTATTGCCGCAGCATCGTTGGCGGCAATTTTAGAAGCGCGTGGTCTAAATGTGACCATCATGAAGCTTGATCCCTACATTAACGTTGATCCGGGTACGATGAGCCCGACCCAACACGGCGAGGTTTTTGTTACGCAAGACGGAGCGGAAACGGATTTAGATTTAGGCCATTACGAGCGTTTCATTCGCACTAAAATGACAAAACGTAATAATTTTACGACCGGTAAAATTTATTCCGAAGTGCTGCGTAAAGAGCGTCGCGGCGATTATTTAGGCGCGACAATTCAAGTGATCCCGCATATTACGAATGAGATTAAAGATCGCGTTATTGCCGGTTCAGAAGGCTACGATGTGGTCATTGTTGAAGTCGGTGGAACTGTCGGCGATATTGAATCCCTACCATTTTTAGAAGCGTTGCGTCAGCTGGCGGTACAAGTCGGGCGCGAACATACATTATTTATGCATTTAACCCTTGTGCCTTATATTCCGACCGCCGGCGAAGTAAAAACCAAACCGACACAACATTCCGTTAAAGAATTATTGTCTATCGGCATTCAGCCGGATATTTTAATTTGCCGTTCCGATCGCATGATCCCACCGAACGAGCGGGCTAAAATCGCCTTGTTCTGCAATGTACCGGAACGTGCCGTTATTTCGCTAAAGGATGTTAACTCCATTTATCAAATCCCGGCTTTATTAAAATCGCAAGGCCTCGATGAATTTATTTGTCAGCGTTTCCGCTTAACCTGTCCGGAAGCCGATTTGTCGGAATGGGAACAAGTGCTTTATCAAGAGGCCAATCCGGTCGGCGAAGTCACAATCGGTATGGTCGGCAAATATATTGAATTACCTGATGCCTATAAATCCGTCAATGAAGCTTTAAAACATGCGGGTCTAAAAAATCGTTTAAGCGTACAGATTAAATATATCGACTCACAAGACGTAGAAACCAAAGGCGTTGATGTACTTAAAGGCTTAGACGGTATCTTAGTACCGGGCGGTTTTGGTTATCGCGGTGTAGAAGGCAAAATCTTAACGGCGCAGTACGCCCGTGAAAATAATATTCCTTATTTAGGAATCTGTTTAGGTATGCAAATCGCGCTGATCGAATACGCCCGACACGTTGCCGGTTTAACAAAAGCAAACTCTTCAGAATTTGACCGCACTTGCGAACAACCGGTCATCGGCTTAATCACCGAATGGCAAGACGCCGCAGGCCATGTCGAAACCCGTGACGATAATTCCGACCTGGGCGGTACCATGCGCCTCGGCGCACAACAATGCCACTTAATTGAGGGTAGCAAAGCACGCGCATTATACGGTAAAGAAACCGTTGAAGAACGTCACCGCCATCGTTATGAAGTGAATAATAATTTGCTGCCGCAAATTGAAAAAGCGGGACTTAAAGTCACCGGCGTATCGGCAGATCGAAAATTGGTGGAAATCATTGAGATCCCGGCTCATCCTTGGTTCGTCGCGTGCCAATTCCATCCTGAATTTACTTCAACGCCGCGTGACGGTCATCCGCTTTTCGAAGGATTTATCAGCGCCGCAAGAGAATACCAGCAGAAGAATGCCAAATAAATCGAGAGATTCACTCATGCGGCCTTAATCGACGGTCGCATTTTTATAGCAAAGTGATTTAAACAAACGGCTAACCGAATCGGTTGTTAAAGATTTACGAGAAGTCCTATGCATGAACTTTCGCTCGCCCAAAACATCGTTGATATTGTTACGGAGCAATGCCAAAAAAACCTCGCCGACAAAGTCACCGACGTGTGGCTTGAAATCGGCGTATTATCTTGTGTGGAGCAAAATGCCCTCGAATTTTGCTTCGATATGGCTTGTAAAAACACCCCTGCGGAAAATTGCAAACTTCATTTCATTTCCGTTCCCGCTCAAGCTTATTGTTGGCAATGTGCTAAAACCGTTGAAGTACATAATTATCAAGACGAATGCCCTGAATGCGGGTACGCATTACTTCAACGCCAAAGCGGCGATGAACTGCGTATCAAAGAAATTACCGTAGCATAAGAGGTTGTATGAATGGCGTCGAATTGAGAATCAAAGGTAAAGTACAAGGCGTTGGCTTTCGCCCCTTTGTCTGGCGGCTGGCAAATCAATATCAATTAAAAGGTGATGTGAATAATGACGGACAAGGCGTACTCATTCGTCTGCTCACCCCGAATCCACACCAATTAGCCGCTTTTCTAACCGAACTACAACGTTCGCTCCCCCCGCTTGCCAAAATCACGGAAATTCAGCGAACCGAAAAACATTGGGAAAATCTACCGCACTTTGAAACCTTTATTATTCGTGAAAGTGAAAATAATGCGATGGATACGCAAATCATTCCCGATGCGGCAACGTGTTCCGCTTGCTTGAAGGAGTTGTTTGATCCCGACAATCGCCGTTTTCATTATCCGTTTATCAATTGTACTCACTGTGGCCCGCGTTTTACTATTATCAACGCCGTTCCGTACGATCGAAAGAATACCTCTATGGCGATTTTTCCTTTTTGTCCGAATTGCGAAAAAGAGTATAAAACCCCCACAGATCGACGTTTTCATGCGCAGCCCAACGCCTGTCCAACATGCGGGCCGCATATTTGGTTACAAGATCAAACACAAAACATTGCCGACCATGAAATGGCGCTAAAACAGACCGCACTTTTATTAGTTCAGGGCAAAATTATTGCGATTAAAGGCGTCGGCGGTTTTCACTTAGCCTGTGATGCGACAAATTCTGCTGCCGTACAATTATTACGTGAACGCAAACGTCGACCGAGTAAACCGCTTGCAATAATGGTGCCCGATTTAGATTTTTTGACAGATTTAACCCAACAAGAAATTGATGTGTTAAACAGCCCCGCCTCACCAATTCTATTACTGAAAAAAAATAAAGTCGCCAATGTCTGTGAACAAATCGCCCCGAACCTTAATGAAATCGGCGTAATGCTACCAAATAATCCTTTACAACATTTATTACTACGCGAAATTAACCGGCCGCTTGTCATGACGTCAGCCAATCCGAGCGGCGAACCGCCTGTTTTAGATAATCAAAGTGCGGTCAAATTTCTCAATCATTTGGCCGATTTTTATTTATGTCATAATCGGGATATTTTACAGCGTGCAGATGACAGTCTTGTTCGCATTGCGTTTGATGGTTTAGAAACCTTACGTCGCGCACGAGGTTATGTGCCGGATGAAAATTTATTAGAGGTAAAAAATCGTCACCATATTTTGGCACTGGGTGCGGATTTAAAAAACACCTTTTGTTTATTGAAAGGTGATAAAGCCGTCATCAGTCAATATATCGGCGATACTGAAAATGAAAAAGTTCGTACTCAGTTAAGTGAAAACTTAAATTTATTTCAACGCATTTATCAATTTAGCCCGACAATGATTGTAGCGGATAAGCATCCCGCTTACTTCAGCACAAAGCTCGGCAAACAGCTCGCTATCAATCAAAAGCGTCCTTTTGTTCAAATTTTGCATCACCATGCCCATATCGCCTCAGTCATGGCAGAACATCATTATTCAAAACCTGCCATCGGGATTGCGTTAGACGGCATTGGCATGGGAGAAAACCAACAATTATGGGGAGGGGAATGCCTATTAGTTACGCCAACCGAATGTCGACATTTAGGCGGACTACCTGCCGTGGCCTTACCCGGCGGCAACATTGCGGCAATACAGCCCTGGCGAAACTGGCTAGCACACATTAAAGCGTTTGTTCCACATTGGAAAAAACTTGCCTCAGAGACCTGCCAATCCTATAGTTGGCAAATACTCAGTAACGCTATCGATCAAAAGCTGAATTGCCCACGAGCTTCATCTACAGGACGTTTTTTTGATGCCATCGCTTATCAATTAGGGATCGCACCGGCGACCTTAAGCTGGGAAGGAGAAGCCGCATGTTATCTAGAAACCCTAGCCTCTCGCTCCCGATTAATGTCCCAAAGTGCGGTAGAAATTCGAGAATTTTTACCGATTTACCTTCCCATAAAAAATAACGTATTTGAGCTTGCTCATTTTTGGCAAAAGTGGCTTAAATATGAAGCCGATAAAGCGGATAAAGCTTTTGCGTTCCATTTTGCATTAGCGGAAGGTTTCAGTCGGATGGCTTCGCTGCAAGCAAAAAAAAATAACTGCGATACGATTATCCTCTCCGGCGGCGTGATGCATAATCAACTTTTACGTCGGCTGATTAAGCAAAATCTATCCGACTTCAACCTGCTTAGCGCACATCATTTTCCAATGAATGACGGCGGATTAAGTTTAGGGCAGGCCTATATTGCCGCTCTTAGGGAATCATCATATTGCGCAAATTATGAATTAAATTAGTCACTTTTTTTACTATGAAGTATCTAACAACAAGATCTGCACCTCAATCAGCCGGTTTTATCTTTTCTGATTTTTGAGGTGCAGCTTAAGGTGCGGTCAATGTTGATCGAGTTTTTACTTATACTTCATACGTGGTGGATGCGGTATTGCCGCCGCGTCCCGTCCAGTTCGTGTGGAAGAATTCGCCGCGTGGTTTGTCGGTGCGTTCGTAAGTGTGTGCGCCGA